>CAZOIX010000038.1:0-1595 GCA_964579685.1 uncultured Mycobacterium sp. | reverse complement strand
GTGAACACGCCGATAGTGCTCATGTCGAGTTCCCCGGCCACGCTCAGCACGACCGTGCCGTCGTCGCGGCTGCGGGTACCGACGCTCAGGGGGGTGGGCATCAGGCGATCCTCGTGTGCATGTGAACCGTCGTGCCGGTTCCACTCGGCTCGATCGTCACATCCTGCATCAACGCGCGCATCAGCATGATGCCCCTGCCCCGGTTGGAGGTGGCGTCGGGTTGCGGCGGTCTCCACGAGCCGGTGTCGACCACGGTCAGGTGCAATCGGTCCGCCAGCACGGTCGCGCGGAGACTGACGGTGCCCTCGAGTTGCTCGCGGTGGCCATGCTCGATCGAGTTGGCGACCGCTTCTCCCACCGCGATCAAGACGTCCAGCGTTTGTTCGGGATCCAGGCCTGCGCGGGTGAGCCAGCCGCGCAACACCGCGCGGGTCGAGGCGAGCTCGCCTGCGTCCGCGGGAATGTCGACCTCGAGCGGGGCGGGCTGCCGATAGAGCAGGAGGGCGACGTCGTCCTGATAGCCGTCGCTGGGCGCCAGCCGCGACATGATCTCGTCGGCAAGGCCCTCGAGCGTGGTGTCCCGGTTGTCCTGAACGAGATCGGTGGCGCGGCGGATGCCCTGGTCCAGCGGCTCGCGACGCCGCTCGATCAGGCCATCTGTGTAGAGCAACAGCGTCGACCGGGCAGGCATGGTCGCGCGCGCCTCGGGCCGGGACTCTTGATACGCCAACCCGAGAGGAGTGGCCGCCGCGCCGTCGAGCAGACGCGTGGTGCGGTCGGCCATGACCAGAATCGGTGGCGGATGGCCGGCACTGGAATACACCACCTCTCCCGTGTCCGGATTCAGCAGCGCACAGAACGCGGTGGTGCAGCGCGCTCCGTCGAGCCGGGCGGCGAATCGGTCCAGCGCTGTCAGCGCCGCTGACGGGCTCGGTTGTTCGAGCAGTAACGCCCGACAGGCGCTTCGGAGCTGACCCATCACCGTCGCGGCCGCCAGGCCGTGCCCGACACAGTCGCCGACGATCAAGGCGATGCGGCCGTCGTCCAGATTCACGACGTCGTACCAGTCGCCGCCGACATGTAGCGGACGGGTGGCCGGCTGGTATCGCACGGCGAAGCCGTCGGACACGCTGGGTCCGAGGATCGCGTGCTGCAACGCCAATGCGGTCTCGCGCTGCTGGTCGATCTGGTGTACCCGCTGCAATCCCTGCCCCAGTCGCCCGGCCAGCACAGTGAGCAGCGTGTGGTCCTCGGAGGTGAACGGCCGCTGTTCCTCCAGTTCGACGAACATCACGAGCACACCGCCCGGGTGCTGTAGGGCGACACCTGCGGTTCCGAGTTCCGTTGCGGCCGAGGCGAGCAGATCACCGTGCCGCCGCGCCCGGATGTCATCACGGGCGCGGGGTGCCAGCTGCTCCCACGATGCGGGCTCGCCGACGCACACGACATCCGATGGGTCGGTCGCTGCCTCGTCGGCCGGGAAGGTGACTGCCAGCACGCGATGGGCCGACCAGACGTTGCGAAACTCCCCGGCCGCGGCACGAACGGCGTCGCTGAGCGAATCAGCCTGTGCGAGCTGTTGATTGAGGGCGGCC
>CAZOIX010000037.1:0-12661 GCA_964579685.1 uncultured Mycobacterium sp. | reverse complement strand
CTCAACAGCTGAACATCTCGCCGATCTGGGGTCCAGCCGTGACGGGCTCCAGGCATCCGAATGGCTCGATACCCTTGTCGCTGAATCGGACTGCGGTGCCGTGGGCGCGGTTGGCGCAGAACAGTCCGACCTCGTCGGTGCGGCACTGATAGTCGCCGAATCCCAGCGAGGAACCGTAGGGGAGTTCGGGACCGGTTCCCGCCGTGAAACGGCCGGGGTCGCCGTGCACCGACCCGACGGCGACGGTCGGCCCGTCGAAGTCGACCCAGCCGCCCTTCCATTCCCCGTAGGCATCCTTCGGCCGCGGCGGTGGATCGACCAGCTCGACCAGGCACGCCAACGCGCCACCGCTGTATGTGGAATCGGTCATGCAGTTGGTCTTGCCCGAGGGTGTGACGAACGCGACGTCTTCGCCGAGATCGGTGGTGGTGCCGTCGCGCGTGGCGACGTGGTAATCCGCGGCGTCGACCGTCTCACCTGCCTCGATCCACGCGATGACGTCGGCCACCGGCGCGCCCGGCGCCGGCGGCGTCGCGGGCACCTTCGCTGTCGTGCTCGCTGTCGACGAAGGCCTGCTGGTGTTGGGCGGTATCGGGGTTATCCGCTCTGCCTGCCCGTCGGTCGCCGATGAACACCCTGCTAGCAGCAAGAAGGTCGCGATCAGCGCAGCCATTCGCATACGGGCCAGGCTAGCGGGCCGACGCGCCGATCCCGTCCAGGCGCGGCCGCGCGTGCTATTCGCTAACGTCGGGTGATGCACGAACACACGGTCCGCGCGACGATCGCCTCCGGCACCGTTGAGGGCTTCACCCGCGACGGGGTGAACCGTTGGCGAGCGATTCCCTACGCCCAGCCGCCGGTGGGACGACTGCGGCTGCGCGCTCCGCAGCCTGTCCAGGCGTGGCCGGGCGTGCGCTATTGCCACGGAGTCGGCTACTGCGCGCCACAACAGCGCATGTACACGATCCTGTCCCCGGGCCGCTATCAGCCGATGAGCGAGGACTGCCTCACACTCAATGTCGTCGCCCCCACCTCCCCGCCGGACACATCGTTGCCGGTCATGGTGTTCATCCACGGCGGCGGCTACTTCATGGGAAGCTCGGCGACACCGATTTACGACGGCGCGGCGCTCGCGCGCAACGGCTGTGTGTACGTGTCGGTCAACTACCGGCTGGGCGCCCTCGGCTGTCTGGACCTGTCGTCGTTGTCGACCACGGACCACACCTTCGACGACAACCTCTACCTGCGCGACCTGGTGATGGCGCTGCGTTGGGTGCGCGAGAACATCTCGGTCTTCGGCGGCGACCCGGAAAACGTGACGATCTTCGGGGAGAGCGCGGGCGCGCACGCGGTGGCGACGCTGCTGGCCGTGCCCGCCGCCAAAGGACTTTTCACCCAGGCGATTTCCGAGAGTCCGGCCGCGGGAATGGTGCGTCCGTCGGGTATCGCGGCCGAATACGCCACCAAGTTCGCCGAGCTGCTTGACGCCGACCGGACCGAAGGAGCGGCCGCCGTGATGGCAGCCCGGCCGACGGAGCTGGTCGCCGCTTTCGAGCAGCTCATCGTCGAGGGACAGCGTGAGATGCTCGGCGCCTTCGCGGCGGGACCCACCAGCGGAAGCGAATACCTGCCGCTGGACCCGGTCGAGGCGATGCGGGAGGGACATGCCCACCGGGTGCCACTGATCGTCGGCACCAACGCCGAGGAAGCCCGCCTCTTCGGCCGCTTCCTCAAGCTACTTCCGATGACGGAGCCGATGATCGAACGGTTGCTTTCCGGGACGGAACCCGCACAGCGCGAACGCATCACCTCCGCCTACCCCGGCTATCCCGATCCCGCGGCGTGTATCCAGTTCGGCGGTGACTTCGCATTCGGATCGGCGGCATGGCAGATCGCCGAGGCGCACAGCAGGCATGCCCCGACATATCTGTACCGATACGACTATGCGCCCAGAACGTTGCGCTGGTCGGGCCTCGGCGCCACGCACGCGACGGAATTGCTGGCGGTGTTCGACGTCTACCGAACGACTTTCGGACGACTTCTCACCGCCGCCGCGGATCGCAAGGCGGCCCTGCGCGTCAGCGACGACGTGCAATCCCGCTGGCGCACCTTCGCCCAGACGGGGGTGCCCGGCGACGACTGGCCGGCCTACACCCACCCCGAACGGGCGGTGCAGGTCTTCGATCATCGGCCGCGCGTCGAGTATGACCCGCACGCCTCTCGGCGTGAGGCGTGGGAGGGGTTCACGCTGGCGGGCCGCTGAATCCGTCGCCGTGCGGGAAATCGCTGCGCATCCGGCCGCCGATGTGGTTGCGTGATTCCGTGGCATACCCCCTGGATCCGCTCAGCGGCGATGAGTTCACAGCGGTCGCGTCGATCCTGCAACGCGAACACGGTGTCGGCGATGGTTGGCGGTACGCGTCCATCGAATTGATCGAGCCCGGAAAGGCCGAATTGCGCGAGTTCGACGGCGGGGGAGCGCCGCCACCGCGACGCGCGAGGGTCACGTGTTTTCAGCGCTCCGCCAATGCGACGTACAAGAGCACGGTGTCGCTGACCGACGACCGAGTCGAATCGTTCGAGCATATTCCCGGGGTGCAGGCCAACTTCACCGTTGATGAGTTCGCCGAATGCGATCAGCTGCTGCGGTCACATCCCGACGTCGCAGCCGCGCTGAGCAAGCGGGGCATCACCGACATGGACCTCGTCTTCTTCGACACGTGGACCTACGGCAACGCGGTGGCACCCCCGGAGTACCGCGATCGCAGGATCGGCTGGTCGGACACGTGGCTTCGGGATGCGGCCGGCGGCAGTCCCTACGCGAATCTCGTCAGTGGTCTGCACTGCGTCATCGACCTGAACGCCATGGAGTTATTACGAATCGAGGACGGTGGCCCGTTTTCTGGGGCCGGGGTCGAGAAGCCCGAGGTGATGGGCGAGTACGTACCGAGCATGATTCCCGAGGCGATCCGGGCGGCTTCGCGCAGGGAACCGCTCAAGCCGCTACACATCGAGCAACCGGAGGGGCCGTCGTTCGCGCTCGACGGCAATCTTCTGCGATGGCAGAACTGGTCGTTGCGGGTCGGCTTCAACCATCGCGAGGGAATGACCCTGCACACCGTCAGCTATCGCGATGGCGACCGGGAACGCTCTGTGGCACACCGGATATCGCTTGCCGAGATGATCGTGCCCTACCGCGACTCCTCTGAAGATCACTACCGGCGCACCGCGTTCGATATCGGCGAGTGGGGTCTCGGGTTCATGACCACGTCGCTGGAGTTGGGCTGCGATTGCCTGGGCGAGATCCGCTATCTGGATGCGGTGCTGCACAACAGCAAGGGTGAGCCGTACACCATCACCAATGCGATCTGTATCCACGAGGAAGACAACGCCGTGCTGTGGAAGCACGTCGACCACGACGTCGGCGCCGAGGTGCGTCGGATGCGCAGGCTGACGGTGTCATCGCACGTGACCGTCGCCAACTATGAGTACCTGATCTATTGGCGGCTCTACCAGGACGGCAATATCGAGTGCGAGATCCGCGCCACGGGAATCATGGTGACCACCCCGTTGGCCCCCGGCCAACCGCATCCGAACGGCACCCTGGTCGACGAGCGCACCTACGCGCCGTTCCATCAGCACTTCTTGGTGGCGCGACTCGATATGGACGTCGACGGGACCGACAACACGGTCTGCATGACCGAATCGCACGCCGAGCCGATGGGGCCGGACAATCCCTACGGCCTGTCGTTGGTGACGCGCACGGTTCCGTTGCACACCGAGAGTCAGGGCAAGCAGGTCGTCAACTACGCGACCCAGCGCACCTGGAAGATCGTCAACCCCAACGTCGTCACCGGGCTGGGTACCCACCCGGCGTACAAACTGGTGCCGAGCGGGGCGATCCCACCGATGTTCGATCCCGACTCACCGGTGATCGAACGCGCCAGCGTCATCGGCCATACTCTCTGGGTGACCCCGAACCATCCCGACGAGCGTTGGCCTGCTGGCGAATTCGTCAACCAGTCTGCGAAGGACACCGGCCTGGCGCAGTGGACGCTGGCCAACCGTTCCATCGACAACACCGACGTCGTGATGTGGTATGTGTTCGGCATCCACCACATCACCCGACCCGAGGACTGGCCGGTGATGCCCGTGGACATCGTGTCCTTCTGGCTCAAACCGTTCGGATTCTTCGACCGCAACCCGGCACTGGACGTTGTCGGGACAGCGCCCGACATGTGCCACACCACCTCGACCAGTGCACACCACTGACGTCGTGGAGCGGCCGTCGGATCTGACGGCCGCGTGGTTGACCTCCGCGCTGGGCACCACCGTCACCGACTTCGTCTTCGAACGCATCGGTACCGGGCAGATGAGCGAGTGCTACCGCATCGAATTGACCCGCCTCGCCGACGATCCCGGGCCGTCGTCGGTCGTGCTGAAGGTCGCGGCGACCGATCCTGCCAGCAGACAGACCGGGCTGGCGCTGGGGCTCTACGAGCGCGAAGTGCGCTTCTACACCGACATCGCGCCTGCCCTCGGCGGCGGTCCGGTGGCGGCCTGCTACTCGGCCGGATTCGCGCCCGATACCGGCGCCTTTCACCTGCTCCTCGGCGACGCCGCGCCGGCCGTCGTCGGCGACGAACTCCGCGGCGCGACAATCGAACAGGCCATGCTGGCGCTCGCCGAACTGGCGCGGTTGCATGCCCCCGCGTTCGGCGACGCGTCGATGGCGCAGGCGGACTGGCTCAACCGCGAGGCGCCGATGAACCAGGGGCTGATCGCCACCCTGTACACCGGATTCGTCGACCGGTACAGCGATCAGATCGCGCCCCAGCATCGCGCGGTGTGCGACCGCCTCGTCGGCAGCTTCGACGCGTATCTGGAATCGGAGGGCAGAAGCGACCGGATCATGGGCCTCGTCCACGGTGACTATCGGCTGGACAACATGCTGTTCGGTCAGCCGGGGGCCGACCGGCCGCTGACGGTGGTGGACTGGCAGACCGTCACCTGGGGTCCGGCCATGACCGACGTGGCCTACTTCCTGGGCTGCGCCCTGCCGAGCGCGCTTCGCCGCGAGCACTACGACGCGCTGCTGCGCGCATACCACGAGGCACTCGGGCCCGGTGCCGCGATCAGCCTCGACGATGTGCGTGACGGGGTGCGACGGCAGAGCTTCTTCGGGGTGATGATGGCGATCGTGAGCTCGATGCTCGTCGAGCGCACCGGTCGTGGTGACGAGATGTTCATGACGATGCTGGCCCGGCACGGTGACCACGTGCTCGACATAGGAGCCCTGGATATATTGCCCGAACCTGTTGCGGTACAAGCGCTCACACCCGACACCGCCGATGAGGGGGCACATGCTGCCGGCGACGAACCGCTGTGGAGCGAGAGCTGGTACTTCGACTTCGCCGACCTGGCGCAGGGGGTCGGCGGATGGGTGCGACTCGGCTTGATGCCCAACGAGAAGACCACGTGGGTCAACGCGTTGCTGTGCGGACCTGACCTGCCCACCGTCGCGCTGCTCGATTTCCACGACACCGGCGTCATCGACCTCACCCTCGAGGCCACCGAACCGCTGCGGTCCTACACGGTGACGGTGCGGGGGACCGGTCAGGCCTACGACGACCCGGCCGATCTGCTGCATGGGAAGCCCGGCAGGACCGTCGAGGCGACGATGGAGCTGGTGTGGACGACAGCCGGTGTCGCGTATCAGTACCGGATCACCCCGCGGTACGAGATCCCGTGCACGGTCTCGGGCAGTGTGTCCATCGACGGTGACCGGTACACCTTCGACAGCGTCCCGGGTCAGCGTGATCACTCGTGGGGGGTACGCGACTGGTGGTCGATGGACTGGGTGTGGAGCGCACTGCATCTCGATGACGGCACCCATCTGCACGGCGTCGACATCCGGATACCCGGTGCCCCGCCGATCGGAATCGGCTATGCGCAGCAGCCTGGCGAGCCGCTGGTCGAACTCCAGCAAGTGACGGCGGAGGCGACGTTCGCCGACGACGATCTGCCCGCCTCGACCACCATCACCTACGACCCGGGCGACGTGGTCGCCACCATCGACATCCGCGGTCACGCGCCGGTCCTGCTGACGTCGCCCGACGGGCGGACCAGTCACTTTCCGCGCGCGTGGGCCGCGATCACCACCGCCGACGGACGCACCGGCGTCGGCTGGGTGGAATGGAACCGCAATTTCTGACATCGGCGACCGTGCGTGTCTGCGGTCGACACGCCGCTGAAAAGTCGCACTTTGCGCACGCTCAGCGCGGCACATACATGATGATGCCGACGCCGACCAGTGCCACGACAGCACCGGTGACATCCCAGCGGTCAGGGCGGAAGCCGTCGGCAACCATGCCCCACAACAGTGAGCCGGCGATGAAGACACCGCCGTAGGCGGCGAGCACGCGCCCGAAATGCGGGTCGGGTTGAAATGCCGCGACGAATCCGTAACCGCCCAAGGCGATGACGCCGAAGCCGATCCACGCCGGCCCGCGATGCTCGCGGACACCTTGCCAGACCAGCCAGGCCCCGCCGATCTCGAGCAGGGCGGCCAATACGAACAATGCGACCGACTTCAGCACCACCACGACGCTCAGCGTGCCGCGACCGTGCACAAAATGCTGGCAGGACACGGCGTGTCGGGTGCAAACACGCACGGTCGCGAAGAGGAGTCAGGCGCTGTCGTTCTCGAGGTCGTCTCGGCTCAGTCCCATCGGGGTGACGGCGGGAACGTCTCCGCCGGACACCACCTTTCGGGTGATGGGCGTCAGGCTGGCGAAGAGCGCCTCGACCTCGTCGTCATCGAGTGCGTCGAGCGCACGGAGGGCCAACCGGTCGGTGGTGTCCTCGATGCGCTGTTTGAGTTCGTCTCCGGCCGCGGTGAGTTCGCCGCGCCCGTCGAGCACGCCGCGATGCATCAATTGGTCGCGATGAGCGCCCCATTGATCCTCGTCGTAGTCGCGGCTGCGCATGATGAATTCCTTCGGCACCCGTCCCGCCGCCGCATGCAGTACGTTGCACTCCCGACCGGAGATGCCCAACGACGACAGCACTGCCACGTGTCCGTCGCCGCGCTGTTCGCGAAGCAGGGTCAGCGCATGCCACAGCCTGGCCACCGGCTCGTCGGGCCAGTCGAGCGCGAGGTTGGCCGCGAACAGTGGGCGACCATCCAATGCGGCGCTCTGCGCAGCTTTGGCGGAGAGGTCTGCGGCGGTGTCCACATCGTCGTCCGTGCCGACGCCGTAGCGGCGCAACGCTTCCACCGCCGATTGCTGCCGAACGCGTAGGGCGTCGGCCGGGGTGGCGATTTCCCACGCCGCAGGCAGCGCCTTTGCGACACGGTGGGGTGCGAAATTGTAGAACGCCGCGGTGACGACCTCCGGCGGCACGGGTCCGAACGGGGCGGAGCGGGCCGCGAAGTAGCCCATCCAAAAGCCACGGAATCCGAGCCCGTCCAATGCGGCACGGGCCTCCGGCGCGAAATATGTCACCGCGTGAACCGGCTCCAGCCGATCGAAGAAGCGCCGCGCCAACGTGGGATGCCTATCCACTTTCGCAGTCAACCTTTCACTTGATCCGATGACGAGAACTCTTCGGTCACAGCGGATGCCGCCTCGTCGATGATGGCGCGCATCGCGCGCTCGGCCGCCTCGTCGTCACCCATCCTGATCGCGCGGGCCACCTCATCGTGCAGTTGGATCGCGGCCGGGTTGGGGATGTCGGGCATCATCCCGTGGTGGGTGCGGCCGGCGAGCACTTCGGCAACCACACCGTTCAATGCCCGGAACATCTCATTACCACTGGCTTCCAGCATCGTTTGGTGGAAAATCTTGTCGGCCAACAGATATGCGTCCAGGTCGCCCGACCGACCATGCACCACCATGTCCGATACGGCGGCCGCCATGATCCGGCAATGATGCGGGTCGGCCCGACGCGCCGCCAGTGCCGCTGCGGCCGGTTCGAACCCTCGTCGTAGCTCCGACAGCGACAGCAGCTGGGCGGTCCTGTCACCCGATTCGAGTCGCCAGCGAATCAATCTCGGATCGAAGACGTTCCATTTCTGCGCCGGCTGAACGGTGACACCTACCCGACGCCGGGACTCGACCATGCCCATCGATTCCAGCACGCGAACGGCCTCGCGGACCACGCTGCGCGACACCTTGTGCTGCGCGCTGACCCCGTCGAGGGTGATGACCTGTCCGGCCGGGTAGGCCCCGGACACGATGGCGGCACCCAGCGCCGTGAGCAAACTGCCGTGCAGAGCACCCACGTTTGGTTGTGGCACCACAAATACATAGTGTCATAGCTTTGCTGGAATTACTAAAAACATATTATTTCGAGATCTGCTTGCAATAATATGCTTTTTACGCCATGCTGTGTGACGTCCAGCACAACAGGGTAGGTGGAGGGGATGACGTCACCAATCGTCGCAATGGGCGTGTCAGGGTCAGGTAAATCGACCGTCGGGGCGGCGCTGGCCCAGCGCCTTCGGGTGCCGTTCGCCGACGCCGACGACTTTCATCCGCCGGCCAACATCGCCAAGATGTCTGCCGGCGAGGCCCTCGATGACGATGACCGCTATCCGTGGCTGGAAGCCATCGGTGAGTGGCTGGCGCAGCGCTGCGCCAGCGGCGGCGTGATGAGTTGCTCAGCGCTCAAGCGCAAGTACCGCGATCAGCTTCGGCGCCATTGCGCCGAGGTCGAATTCCTCCATCTCAGCGGCACTCCGGACGTCATCGCCAAACGCCAGGCCAGCCGTCCAGGTCATTTCATGCCCGCGTCGCTGCTGGCTTCCCAGTTCGAAACGCTCGAACCGCTCGCCGATGACGAGCACGGCACCACCATCGATGTCGACCAGAACATCGATTCCATCGTCGAAACGTACGTCGCCGCAATGAAACAGGAGTCCTAGATGGAAGCCATCGAACCGGCCTACGGGGCCACAGCCTTGCTACTGATCGCGGCGGGCGCGGTTGCCGTCCTGCTGTTCTTGATCATGAAGGTGAAGCTGCATGCCTTCATCGCGCTCGTGCTGGTCAGCGTCTTGACAGCCGTCGTCGCCGGGATTCCGGTCGCCGACGTGCCCGATGCGCTCTCGTTCGGCTTCTCGAACACGATCGGTTCGGTGGCTCTGCTGGTCGGCTTCGGCATCATGATCGGCCGACTCCTCGAGGTGACGGGCGGTGCCCAAGTGCTCGCCGATACGCTCATCAACCGGTTCGGGGAGAAGCGGGCTCCGTTCGCGCTCGGTGTCGCCGCACTGATCTTCGGGTTCCCGATCTTCTTCGATGCCGGTCTGGTGGTCTTCCTGCCGATCATCATGACGGTCGCACGGCGTTTCGGCGGTTCCCTCATCTTGTACGCGTTCCCGGTCGCGGGCGCCTTCGCCGCCATGCACGCACTGGTGCCGCCGCACCCGGGTCCGGTTGCCGCAGCGGAAGCACTCGGTGCCAACATCGGCCTGACCTTGCTGATCGGCGCGCCCATCGCCGTCGTGTCGTGGTTCGTCGGCGCCTACCTCGTCTCCCAGGTCATCGGCCGCCGCGTCCACGTCGACATCCCCGAGGCGTTGTTCGGCCCCATGAACGGCGGCCGCGACGAAACCCCCGACGATGACGGCGCTGTCGGCGGGGGAGGCGGACGCACCGCGACGCAGGCCCCGACCCGCTCGGCACCGGCGTTCGTGACGGTGCTCGGTCTGTTGCTGCTGCCCTTCGTGCTGATCTCCTTCAACACGGTGCTCAAGACGCTCATGTCTGCCGGTGTGATCGCCGAGGGAGCAAGTTGGGCCGAGTACCTCATGTTGCTGGGCAACACCTCGGTCGCATTGCTGATCACGGTGATCGTGGCGACCCTCGTGTTGGGGCTGCGCGGCCGGTCGATGGCCGACGTCAGCGACATCTTCGACAAGGCCCTCGGCCCGATCTGCACCGTCATTTTGATCACCGGCGCTGGCGGCATGTTCGGCGGTGTGCTGCGGCTGAGCGGAATCGGGGACGCGTTGAGCGGTTCGCTGTCCAACCTCGGCATGTCGTTGATTCTGCAGGCGTTCATCATCGCCACGATTCTTCGCGTGGCGCAGGGTTCTGCCACCGTCGCGTTGACCACGACCGCGGGTCTGCTCGGTGCGGCCGCGGCCGACGCCAGCTTGAGCAGCGTCCATCTCACCTTGCTGGTGATCGCGATCGCTGCCGGGGCGACCGTGCTCTCACACGTCAACGACTCCGGATTCTGGCTCGTGAGCCGCTTCTTCGGGATGGACGAGAAGACGACGTTGAAGACGTGGACGGTGATGGAGACGACACTGGGGCTCACCGCGTTCGTGATCAGCTTGGCCCTGTGGGTGGTCGTTTGACGCGGCGGGTCGAATCGACCAGCCGTGCAAGGGGTTTGGCCTTGCCGGCGTCAGCCCTTGACCACCTGGGTGCCGCCCGCGAGCTCGTCGTGCTTGCCCTGTTTGGTCGGGCTGCCGTTGATGGTCACCGCGATGATGATGATCGCGATGACTCCCAGCAGCCCGCCGATGAACGGGATGATCGGAAGCAGGGTCCACGAGTTGCGAATCGCCGACTGCGCGGCGGTCGGCTTGGGCGCTCCGCCCGGTCCGTGAACGCTCAGACTCAGTAGCTTCTTGCCCGGAGTGGCGCCCATTCCCACTTCGAAAAGCACGAAGTACACGAACGTCAGTGCTCCGGTGAACAGGCCGGTGAGGAAATAGTTCGACCACGTATCCGAGACGAAGATCAGGGCATAGCTGACGATGGCCACCAGGATGCCGTCGATGATGCGGGCAAGCCAGCGCAGCAGCAGTCCACCGGGCTGCTGACCTCCCGCGGCGGGATGGGCGCCGTGCTCACCGTATTGGCCCGGCTGGGGGTTGTAGTCGGGGGTTGTCATTTAGCACTCCTCGCGTCCGCGTCGCGGACGGTGAATCCGACCGCGGGGATGGTGGAGTCAATCTACCGCCGACGTGTCCGATCAGATGGAGTTTGGCGCGGGCTGATCATGAACGCCAGCGACGGCGACGCTGGGCAACTTCGGAGCGCGCCGTATCGGCGAGATCCGCGGCGCGGTCGCGAGCGCTCTCGGCCAACTCCGGGGCGCGCTCGCGCGCGGAATCGGCCCATTCCCACCCGCGGTCGCGGGTCACGTCGACAATCTCGATGCCGCGCTTGCGCGCCAGCTCGGCCAACTCCGGTCCCCGCTCACGGGCCACATCGGCGATCTCGGCGCCCCGCTTGCGCGCCAGCTCGGCCAACTCGGGGGCCCGCTCGCGTGCGACATGTGCGAATTCGCGACCGCGTTCCGCGCCGACCTGCAGGCCATGGCCGACCTTGTCGGCGAATTCGCTGTCGGCGAGCGCGCCGCCGGTAGCGGCTCCGGCCGGCAACGCGGAACTGACCGCCTCCGACACCTTGTGCGCGGCGCGACGGCCCCGCCATCCCAGCGACGGCTTACCCTCGGTGTCCACCGCGGCGATGATCAGTCCTCCGATGAGGCTGATGTCGGTCAGAAATGCGCGACGTTCCTCCGCCTTGCGCTGCGGATCGGTTTCGTTCCAGAAGGCATGTCCACCAAGGCTGCCGGGTACCACGCTGAGCGCCAGCGCCGCCGAGGCCAGCCTCGGCAACCTGCCGATGGCAAGCAGCAGACCGCCGCCGATCTGCACGCCCGCATTCACCCGCGCCACCATCTCCGCGTTGGACGGAACATTTGTGCCGACGGGATCGGGAAGTTTACTGAGCCCCTCGAGGGTCGGGCGGGCGGCATCGGCGGCAGGCTTGGGGCTACGCAGGGCATCGACGCCGCGGGCGATGAAGGCCGCCGACAGCATGGGGCGGGCAACACGTCGGATCAACATAGTCCGGGGGGTTCCCCGGCCAGACTGGTCACAAACTTCAGTACGAGGTGTCGCGGAAACCCCGCCCTCGTAAGGGCAGGACGTACCAGAACACCATGAGCGCCACCAAGGTGGCGCCGCCAACGATCCAGGCGCCTGTCCGGCCCACCACGCTGTCGAAGATCATCACGGCGACCCCGGCGAGCGCTGTGCCCAGCAATGTCGTCCCGACTATCGCGTACTTGTGCGAAACGGCCACCAACGTCTTGAGCCGGTGCCGCCGGAACAGCACCCGGTGCATGCTCACCGGAGCGATCAACAACACTGTCGCGCCAATCGAACAACCCACCGTCACCAGATAGACCGTGCGCATGACGACATCGAGGGTGTCGAAGCGTGGTTGGAAAGGGAGGATGAGCAGGAAGCCGGTGAGCAGCTGGACTCCGGTCTGGGCGACGCGCAACTCCTGCAGCAGACTCGACCAGTTGCGGTCCAGCCGTTGCGCTTCCGTCTCGTCGCGGTCGTCGTCGCCAGGCCCGTCGACGTCCGGATGTTCGCTGGCCACAGCAGTTTGTCCCATCGCGATATGTCGTCTGCGCCCAATTGTCGGCTACGCGACACGGTAGCGCAGCAGCGTGACGCCCATCGCGAAGACCTTGGGCATCGGCGTAGCGTCGGTTGCGTGGCTTTCGTCGCGGGCATCGACTCATCCACCCAGTCGTGCAAGGTCGTCATCTGCGATGCGGAGACCCGCGCGGTCGTGCGCGCGGCCAGCTCGCCCCCTACCGACGGCACCCAGATCGA
>CAZOIX010000036.1:0-12862 GCA_964579685.1 uncultured Mycobacterium sp. | reverse complement strand
CTCATGTTTCATGTATCGGCGTCGGTCCCGGGCGGGAGCAGACGATCGTGCGCCGCGACATCCTGGCGGGCACGTGAGCAGCGACGACCCCCATCTACTCGACCCGGACTATGACAGACACGGCGGATTCCCGAACTTCCAGCCAGCCGACCCCGGCCCCGGATTCGGCCGTTTCCTGACCGCGATGCGGCGTGCGCAGGACCTGGCGGTCTCGGCCGACCCGGACAGCGACACGTGGGAGCAGGCGGCCGACCGGGCCGAGGAACTGGTCAAGCTGCTTGATCCGTTCGAAGCGGCCGAGGGTGTCGGCCCGGCCAACCGGGTCCCGTCGCTACCGGGCTCCGGCAGCCTGCTGATGCCGCCGTATCGGGTCAGGCGGTTCGAACCCGACGGCGTCGAACTCGACGTCCACTTCAGCCGGTTTTCGGTCGGAGGCAACTATGCCGTCCACGGCGGCGTGCTGCCGCTGCTGTTCGACTCGGTGTTCGGCATGGTGATCCACGCGGCGGGCCGTCCGATCAGCCGCACGGCATTCCTGCACGTCGACTACCGCAATGTGACACCGATCGACACCGCCCTGGTGGCGCGCGGATGGGTGCGGGATGTGGAGGGGCGCAAGGCCTTCGTCAACGCCGAACTGCGCGGCCAGGACGACACGCTGCTGGCGGAGGCGCACGGGCTGATGATCCGATTGCTCCCCGGACAGCCGTAGAAGTGCCACCATGGCCGGGTGACTTCGGACCCGGCCGGCCGTGCCTTTCACAAGTTGTCGACGCCGCGCGCGGCCGCGGCGGCAGGGGTGCTGTTCGCCCTCCTGTTCGGTGGGGCACTCGTGCTGATCCGCATCTCCCTGCCCGAGGGCGCCGCACCCGGCTCGCAGTGGACCAACAGTGACCACAGCATCCGGGTGGCGTCGGTACTGATGCCCTTCGCGGGGATCGCGTTCCTGTGGTTCATCGGTGTGGTGCGTGACGGGTTCGGGGGATACGAGGACAAGTTCTTCTCGTCGGTCTTCATCGGCAGCGGACTGCTTTTCCTGGCAATGGTGTTCGTCTCGTCGGCGGTGGGCGTCGCGTTGACCCACAGCAGCGGCGACATCGCCGAGTTCGGGCGGGTGCTGCTGCTCGCGCTCAGTAAGACCTATGCGCTGCGGATGGCGGCGGTGTTCATGATCTCGCTGGCCACCATCTGGCTGAAGACCGGACTGATGCCGAGGTGGTTGGTGGGCGTAACCTACCTCGTGGCCGTCGGGCTCATCCTGGCAAGCGATGTCAGCATGTGGCTGACGCTGGCCTTCCCCACCTGGGTTCTGGTCGTCAGTGTGCTGCTGCTGATGCGGGCAGGTGTCGTCGGTCTGGACCGCGACGGTTAATCGATCAATTTCAAAGCCTGTGAGGGGCAGAGCTTCACGGCCTCGCGTGCACGGTCGGCCTCCTCGTCGGGGATCTCGTCGACGAGTACCACCACGATGCCGTCGTCGTCCTGGTCGAAGACGGCAGCCGCAGCCATGACGCAGTTGCCCGCCTGAATGCACACGTCGCGATCGGCTTGAGCCTTCACAGTGTCATCACCACGTCACCTCCAATGACTTCAGCCCGTAGATGAAGTGGAACGACCGGAACTGCACATCGGCGAATTCCTCGGCCAGGGCCAAAGTGGGAAAGCGGCGCAGGAGTGCGGGGAACGCGATCCGCATCTCCATGCGGGCCAGCGGGGCGCCGAGGCAGTGGTGCACGCCGTGGCCGAACGCGAGATGTCCCGGTGCGCCGCGGCCGATGTCGAGGACCTCTGGCGAGTCGATGAAGTCGGGGTCCCGGTTGGCCGACGGCAGCGAGACGAACACGAGCTCACCCGCGGGTATTCGTACGCCTGCGACCTCGACCTCGGTGGTGGTGACCCGCGGGATCGCGCTGTGCACGATGGACAGCCAGCGCAACAGCTCCTCGACGGCGGGCCCCACCGTGTCGGGATCGTCGCGCACTGCCGCGAGTTGTTCGGGATGCCGCAGCAACGCCAGCGTGCCGAGGCCCAGCATGTTCGATGTGGTCTCGTGCCCCGCGAGCAGCAGCAGACCGGCGACACCGATGAGTTCGTTGTCGGTGCATTCGGCGCCGTGCTCACGGACCAGCATCCCGAGAATGTCGTCGCCGGGGTGTGTGCGCGCCCGTTCGACCAGCGACTGCATGTAGGCGCGACCCTGCCGCTGCAGGTCCATCCGCTCGGCGATCGGAATGGACAGGTCCAGCTGGCGCGCGCTGCGCCGCTGGAAATCATCGCGGTCGTCGTAGGGCACCCCGAGCAACTCGCAGATCACCAGCGACGGGATCGGCAGCGCGAAGGACTCGACCAAATCGACGGGGGGCCCGGCGTTTTCCATCGCATCGAGGTGCTGATCGACGATCTCGACGATGCGCGGTTCCAGCCGCTTCATTCGGCGGATGGTGAATTCGGGGGTCAGCATGCGGCGCAGCCGCTGGTGTTCGGGCGGGTCGAGGCCGAGTAGATTGCCCGCCCGCGAATTGGCCAGCTCTTCCTCCGTCACCGTGGGCGCCCCTGGCATGACGAACCCCGGCGGACGCCCGTTGGAGAACCGCTCGTGGTCGGACAGCACGGCCTTGACGTCCTCGTACCGGGTCACGAGATAGACGGTCATGCCGAAGGAGTTGGTGGCGGTGCGGACACCGGCGGTCTCCCGGATCTGGCGTAGCTCCGGAGTCGGGTCGAACGCGTTGCGCCGCATGTGCAGCGGCAGCTGCGGGGCTTCGGTGGCGGAGGTGCCGGTCATCTTTCGAAGCTACCCGCGAAAAACGAACTCCTCGATCAGATCGTCGACCAGCGGCGGATTTTCCAGCCCGGCAAGGTGCGCGACGCCGTCCAGCACGACCATGCGCGAACCGGGAATGGCCTCGGCCATCGCCGCCGTTTCCGGGATGGGAAACGTCGCATCCTCGGCGCCGGCGACCACCAGCACCGGTGTCGAGATGTTCGCGAGCAGCGAACGCTGGTCGGGCCGGGTTGGCACCACGCTGCGCACCGCCCAGGATGCGGACGCGATGTCGACCGCAGCCACGGTGTCCCGCACGAACGCGACAACGTCGGGCCTGGTGGCAAACGTCGTCGGCCCGAGGAATGCCTTGAGCACCGATCGGGTCAGCGGGGGTCGTATGCCGCCGAGCGCCTTCGCCAGGCGCAGCAGGAATCCGTACTCCAGCTTCTGGCGCACGCCGGCGGCCGACCCCGTGCAGTTCATCAGCACGGCGGCGCCGATGCGGTCGGGGTTCCTCGCGGCGAACGTGCCGCCGATCATTCCGCCCCACGAGTTGCCGATGAAATGTGTGCGCTGCAGTCCGAGGCTGTCGAGGATGTCGACGATCACGCGTGCGCAGTCGTCGAATGTGAAGGCTGCGGTGAGCTTTTCGCTGCCGCCGTGGCCAGGCGAATCCACGAGGATGACCTGCGCCCGTGAGGCGAAATGCTGCGCCGCGGCCGCCCACATGTCGCCCGTCATCAGCAGGCTCGGCCAGAACATCATCGCGTCACCCGAACCGCTGATGCGGATCCGCACCCTCCCGAGCACGGTGTCGACCGCCCGTTCCTCCACGGGCGCAACGGTAGTCGCTGGACGTGAGGGCGGGCCACCAGATCGCTGGACCGATGATGGTGAACAATGCCGGGATGATCACCGTCCGCACGACGAAGGTGTCCAACAGGATGCCGAGGCCGACGATGATGCCGACCTGGGTGAGGACGATCAGCGGAAGCACACCGAGGACGCAGAACACCGCGGCCAGCACGATGCCCGCGCTGGTGATGACGGCTCCGGTCGCCGAGACCGCGCGGACGATGCCGTCGCGGGTCCCGTATTGCGGCGTCTCCTCCCGGGCACGGGTGACCAGGAAGATCGTGTAGTCCACGCCGAGCGCCACCAGGAACAGGAACGCGAGCAGCGGCGCGGTGTTGTCCAGCGCAGGGAAGCCGAACAGCGCGACGCTGGCCCAGCCGCCGAGGCCCAGAGCGGCGAGCGCGCTCAGCACCGTCACCGCCACCAGGACCAGCGGGGCCAACGCCGCGCGTAACAGCGCATAGAGGACGGCGAGCACCACGACCAGAATCGCGGGGATGACGACCAGTCGGTCGCGCTGGGCGGCGGCGCTCGCATCACGTGCCGACGCGTCGGATCCCCCGACCAGGGCGCCCGGATCGACCGAGTGCACCGAAACCCGCAGGGCATCAATGATTTCGAAGGCCTCGTCGGACGCGGGTTCGGCATCCAGAACGACCGACCATTGCGACAGCCCAGCGGGGCTCTGACCCGCCGGTGCAGCGGACACGACACCGGGGGTGTCCGTGATCGCCCGCTGGACTTCTGCGGCGCGATTCGTCGGCGCAATGACGCGGGTGGGATCGGTGAGACCGCTCGGGAAGTGCGCTGCCAGGGTTTCATAGCCGCTCACGGACTCGGCCTGCACCCGGAACTGCTCGGTCTGCGAGAGACCGACCGGTGTGGTCAGCAGGCCCGTGCACAGCAACCCCAGGCCTGCGATGGACACGATCGCGACCAGACGCGGCCGGGTGGCCACCGCTTCGGCGATGCGGTGCCAGATACCGCTGTCGGTGAGGGGTTTCGCGCCGACCTGGGGGATGAACGGCCAGAACAGGCGCTTGCCGAACAGCGCCAGTAGCGGGGGCAACACGAGCAGTACGAAGACCGCCGCCACCACGAGGCCCGCCGCGGCCTGCACACCAAGGCTGCGCACGCTGGGCGAGGATGCGAAGAGCAGTGTCAACAGCGCGAGCACCACCGTCGCATTGCTTGCCAGGATTGCGGGTCCTGCACGCCGCACCGCGACGTCGAGCGCGTCGCGGTGGTTGTCTCCAATATCGCTGCGGCCCAACTCCTCCCGATAGCGGGAGATGAGCAGCAATGCGTAGTTGGTGCCGGCGCCGAAGACCAGCACGCTGGTGATACCGGAGGTCGAACCGTCGGGATTCATCCCGAGCCCACTGGCGACCGCGGTACCCACGACGGCGGCCACCCGGTCGGCGAAGCCGATCACGGCCAGCGGTACCAGCCACAGCACCGGCGACCGATAGGTGGCGATCAGCAACAGCGCCACGACCGCAGCGGTGACCGCGAGCAGTGTGATGTTGGCCCCCGAGAACGAGTTTGCGATGTCGGCACCGAACGCGGGTCCGCCGGTGACCTGCGTCCGCAGGTCGTCGGGCAGTCCGTCGGCAGCGGAGTCCCGAAGCGCCTCGATGGCGTCACCCAGCGCGAACCCGGTGAGGTCGGCGTGCAAGGGCACCACCGTCAGTGCCGCTTGGCCGTCCGAGGACACCTGGACGCGCCACTTTTCGTTGATGGCGGCGAGGTCGGCGGGGTTCAGTCGTGCGCCGTCGTCGCGCGTGATGACGATGATGGCGGGAACCTCGTCACCGCCGGGGAACTGGGCGCGCACGTTGTCGGCGCGGGCAGATTCGGCAGAGTCAGGAACGGGAACCGGTGAGCGCTGGCTTGAGTCATCACCGCCGAGCAGGGCCATGAGTGCACCGGAGATGACGATCACGATCAATGCCAGGACCCATGAGAAGCGGCGTGACATCCGTCCAATATTTCAGATACTTAACTATTAATCAAATGAACGTTCGCGGCCTATGCTTCCTGGTGTGACCGATGACCGCGATGCACTCGAGGCGATGATCGCGGCCGATGTGCGGGCGATGAACGCCGAGTCCGATCAGATCGGCAGGCACTTCGCCAGCCGACACGATGTCGCGGCCAACGACTTTCGCGCGCTGCTGCACATCATGGTGGCCGAATCCGCGGGAACCCCATTGACGGCGGGCGAACTGCGCAATCGGATGGGCATGTCCGGTGCGGCGATCACCTACCTCGTGGAGCGGATGATCGAGTCGGATCATCTGTTGCGCGAATCGGACCCCACCGACCGGCGCAAGGTGATCCTGCGCGTGGCTGATCACGGAATGAGCGTTGCACGAAGCTTTTTCACCCCGTTGGCCGAACAGACACACAATGCCCTGGCCGGCCTGTCCGATGCCGAACTGCGCGCCGCGCACCACACCTTCACCGCGCTCACCGAGGCGATGCACGCGTTTCGCGCCGAGCTCGACGCTACGTCCGGTTGAGCGTGGCTTCCTCGAGGTCGAGGCCGTGCAACATCGAGCGCAGCATCTCGTCGTTGATCCGCCCCGCATCGCGCTCCTCGATGAACGTCCTACGCTCGGCGGCAAGCATTTCCAGGCGCAAGCGGCGAAACGCCGCCGTCGGGCTCTCGCCGATTTCCTCATCGGTACGGCCCAACCGCTCCCAAGCGCTGTTGAGCCGCCGCGTATTCCAGTGACGCAGCACCTCGGCGGCGCGTTCGGGTACATCATTGCGGTCCTGGGATTCGGCCAGCAGTTCGTCGAGGCGATCGGCGGCGGCGCGCGCCGCACGGTCCTGGGCCTGCACGGCGGCGAGCTGATCCTGCTGGGGGTCGTCGCCCTGCACGTGGAGCAGCCGGATGATCCAGGGCAACGTCAGGCCCTGGAGCAGAAGTGTGCCGACCACGACGACGAAGGTCAGGAACACCAGGTGCGGCCGTCCCGGGAACGGATCGCCCGTCAGCGTTACCAGCGGGACGCCGGCCGCCGCCGCCAAGGACACCACCCCGCGCATGCCGGCCCACGCCACGACGAACACCTGTGCCGGGGGCGGCGTGGGTTCGCGTTCTCTGATGCGCCGGAACAGCAGGGGCGGCAGGTAGGCGAACATGAACACCCACCCGATCCGTACCACGATCACGGTGGCGAACACCGCCGCCGACGACCAGATCAGCACCGACGCGGGTATCCCCGCCAGCTCATCGATGACCTCGGGAAGTTGCAGTCCGATCAGAAGGAAGGCGAATGACTCGAGCACCAGCACCACGGATTGCCACAGCGCGAAATCCTGCAGCCGCGTCGCATAGCCGGCGTGCGCCGAGCGCTGACCCAGGATCAGGGCCGCCACCACCACCGCGATCACCCCGGATCCGTGGACCAGTTCCGCCACCAGATAGATGACGAACGGGGCGATCAGCCCGATGGCGCTTTCCACCACGGGATCGTCGAGCCGGGACCGCATCGCCGAGATCAGCGCGCCGAACCCGATGCCGGCGGCCACGCCACCGACTGCGGCCAGCGCGAAGGTACCCACCGCGGAGCCCCACGTCGCCGCCGTTCCTATCGCTGCGGTCAGGGCCACCTTGTAGGCGGTCAACGCTGTCGCGTCGTTGAGCAGGCTCTCGCCGCCGAGCAGGGTCATGGTCCGCCGCGGTAGCCCAAGGCGCCTGCCGATCGCGGTCGCCGACACCGCATCGGGTGGAGCCACGACCGCACCCAGGGTCAACGCGGCCGCTGCGGTGAGCTCGGGAACCGTCCGGTACGCGACGAATCCGACCGCGAACGTGGTCGCCAGCGGAAGCCCGACCGCCAGAAGACCGATGGGCCGGAGGTTCTTCCTCAGTGCGACGTAGCTACTTTCGGTCCCCGCCGACCACAGCAGCGGCGGCAGGATCACGTAGAGGACGAGCTCGGGTTCGAGGACGACGTCGTGCAGGCCGGGAAGAGTGCTGGCGGCCAGTCCAGCGATCACCAGTGCCAGCGGGGCGGAGACATCGAAGCGGCGGGCGACCGCGGCCAGCAGGATCGACAGCACCAGAACCGCAAGCAGTGATGCACCCACGTCGCCAAGCCTCCTGTGTCGCGTCCGTATCCTTGGTCAGCATGCTGAGGAGATCACGTGAGCGCACCGCGAGATCGGCCACGGTCCCCACTACGTGCGAACACCTCGACGCCGCGATTGATGCCGTCGAGCCGGATCCGACGACACCGGGACACTGCCAGGACTGCAACCAGGACGGAAAGGACGCCTGGGCGCACCTGCGCATGTGCCTGACCTGTGGGTACGTCGGGTGCTGCGATTCCAGCCCCCACCAGCACGCCAGCGAACACTTCGCGCACACCGGACATCCGGTGATGCGGTCCATCGAGCCCGGCGAGACCTGGCGGTGGTGCTACATCGACGCCCGGGTGGGCTGATGTCTGGCAGTGTGGACGCGCGATGAGTGACACGACTGAAGAAGCGCAGTTCGACTCCGACGAGGCCGGGGCGGCGTCCGAATCCAGCGGCCAACCGACGGTGATGCTGCTTGGGTCGGGGGAACTGAGCAGGGAGCTGACGCTGGCGTTTCAGCGCCTCGGCGCCTCCGTCATCGCGGTGGATCGCTACGCCGACGCGCCTGCTCACGGAGTGGCCGATCGGTCGGCCGTCGTGAAGATGAACGATGCCGAGGAGCTGACAGCGGCGATCGAGAAGGAACACCCCCGCTACGTGGTGGCGGAGGCGAACCTGGTCGCCGCGGATGCGTTGATCGCGGTCGCCGAACGCGGCGACGTCGAGGTGTTCCCGACGCCGCGCAGCACACGGCTGTCCCTGGATCGCGAGGGGCTGCGGCGGCTCGCCTCCGACGAGCTCGGCCTGCCCACCGCGCCGTTCTGGTTCGCGGGCTCTGTCGAGGAGCTGAACGCGGTGGCGCAGCACGCCGGCTTCCCACTGGTGGTGAAGCCGATCGCGGCGGCGCCCGGTGAGGGTGAGTCCGTGCTGGTGCGGCCCGAAGACGTCGAGCCGGCCTGGCATCGTGCCATCGCGGCGGGCCGGATTCCGCACAGCCGGGTGATGGTCGAGGCGGTCGTCGAGGTCGACTTCGAGGTGACACTGCTGACCGTCCGAACGGTCGGGCCGACGGGCCCGGTGGTGCGCTTCTGTGAGCCGATCGGCCACCGGCAGCTGGGTGGTGACGCGCTGGAGTCCTGGCAGCCCCAGCAGTTGTCGCCCGCCGCGCTCGACGCCGCGAAGTCGATTGGCGCCAGGATCGTCAACTCACTGGGGGGCCGTGGCGTCTTCGGCGTCGAAGTGCTCGTGCGCGGTGACGAGGTGTACTTCGACAACGTACGCCCGCGGCCATACGACAGCGGCCTGGTGACGCTGCGGTCGCAACGGCTGTCCCAGTTCGAACTGCATGCGCGTGCAATCCTCGGGCTGTCGGTGGACACGATCATGATCTCGCCTGCGGCCGCTGAGATCAGCTATGGCGGCGCCGAGGCCACCGAGACCAGCGACGCCGATCTGCACGCCGTCCTCGCCGAGGCGCTGGAGGTCGCGGAAAGCGATGTCCGGCTGTTCGGTCGTCCGGACGAGACCGAGGGGCACCGCCGGCTCGGCGTCGCGCTCGCAACGGCCCCAGACCCGATCGTCGCCAGGGACCGGGTCCGCCGCGTTGCCGGTGCGCTGCGCAAGCTCTGGTAGCCGGTGACGGACTCCGACCGGCCCACCGCGCTGCCGTTCCTCGGTGCGTTGGCAATCATTGTGGTCGTCGTGATCGCAATCGGGCTGGTGAATCTCTTCAGCGATGACGGCCTGACGCCCGAACAACAGGTCGTGCGGGCCGCGGTGGCGCAGAACGATGCGCTGCAGAAGCAGAATTACGCCGACTTCCGCAGCAACACCTGCCGGGCGGAGCAGAGTACCGAGGCGCAAGTGCTTGCCGGTCAACGCGATTCGAAGGAGAAGCAGGGCCAGCGACTCATCGACGACGTCACCGACGTCGAGGTCGACGGGGATCGCGCCACGGCGACGGTGACCTACCAATTCGACAAGGCGCCCGACGTCAAGACGGATGTGAGAACGACGTTCGTGCGCGAGGACGGGGCGTGGAAGGTCTGTACACCTGTCGGTAGCTAGCTGTGGGAGACTCACGTCCGTGAGCTACGCCGGAGACATCACGCCCGAGGAGGCATGGAAGCTGCTGGCCGAAGACCCCGAGGCAGTGCTGGTCGACTGTCGTACGAACGCCGAATGGCGGTTCGTGGGCGTGGCCGATCTGTCGAGCCTCGATCGCGAGGTCGTCTACGTCGAATGGAACAGTTCGGACGGCAAGCACAACGACGATTTCGTCGACGACCTCGTGGCCGCCGGTGTCACTCCAGGGGAGCGGCCGGTGGCGTTTCTGTGCCGGTCCGGCAACCGCTCGATCGGTGCCGCCGAGGCCGCGACCGCGGCCGGTATCGCGCCGGCCTACAACATCCTCGACGGGTTCGAAGGCAACCTCGATGAGAACAAGCACCGTGGCGGCACCGGGTGGAAGGCCGTCGGCCTGCCGTGGAGGCAGTCGTGAGCGCTGAGGTTCCCTCCGTCCGCACGCCGGCCGAACTGCCCGAGGGGGTGAGCCAGGCGACCATCGGGGTGCGCGGTGGCCTGTTGCGGTCGGGTTTCGAGGAGACGGCCGAGGCGGTCTACCTGACGTCGGGATACGTGTACTCGTCGGCGGCCGAGGCGGAGAAGGCGTTCACCGGTGACATCGACCGCTATGTCTACTCCCGGTACGGCAATCCGACGATCTCGATGTTCGAGGAGCGGCTGCGGCTCATCGAGGGTGCGCCCGCGTGCTTTGCGACCGCGACCGGGATGGCCGCGGTGTTCACCTCGCTGGGCGCTCTGTTGGCGGCCGGTGATCGCTTGGTCGCGGCGCGCAGCCTGTTCGGGTCGTGCTTCGTCGTGTGCAACGAGATCCTGCCGCGCTGGGGTGTGGAGACGGTGTTCGTCGACGGTGACGACCTGTCGCAGTGGGAGGAGGCGTTGTCGGTGCCGACGACGGCGGTGTTCTTCGAGACGCCGTCGAATCCGATGCAGCAGCTGGTGGACATCGCCGCGGTCTGCGAGCTCTCCCACGCCGCCGGAGCAAAGGTCGTGCTGGACAACGTCTTTGCCACACCCATCCTGCAGCAGGGCATGTCGCTCGGTGCCGACGTGGTGGTGTATTCGGGTACCAAGCACATCGACGGCCAGGGCAGGGTGCTCGGCGGCGCCATCCTCGGCGACAAGCAGTACATCGACGAGCCGGTGCAGAAGTTGATGCGCCACACCGGTCCGGCCCTGAGCCCGTTCAATGCGTGGACGCTGCTCAAGGGGCTGGAGACGCTCGCGGTCCGGGTGGAGTACCAGAACGCGTCCGCGCACCGGATCGCCGAGTTCCTGGAGAACCACCCGGCCGTGAGCTGGGTGCGGTATCCGTTCCTGGAATCGCATCCGCAGTACGACCTGGCGAAGCGCCAGATGACCGGGGGCGGAACGGTTGTCACCTTCGAACTCAAGGGCGCGAGCAAGGAACGCGCCTTCGAGGTGCTGGACAAGCTGCGGATCGTCGACATCTCCAACAACCTCGGGGACTCCAAGTCGCTGATCACCCATCCGGCCACCACCACGCATCGCGCGATGGGCCCGGAGGGCCGCGCGGCGATCGGACTCGGTGACGGGGTGGTGCGAATCTCGGTGGGGCTGGAGGGAACCGAGGACCTGATCGGCGATCTCGATCAGGCGTTGGCCTAGGTGTCGCGCCGGTCGCAGGCCAAACAAGCCCGCCGCAAGAAGCGGCGTGCGGCACAGGATTCGCGGTGGATTCCCGAAAGTGTGCTCGACGGCATTTCGGAGGACATCGAGCTGGCCGCGGTGCTGGAAAGCCTTGATGAGCGAATCACCAAGCGGGGCTGGGTCTTCGACGACGAACTATCCGACGACGAGTCGGCGCTGTGGTATTTCATCCCCTCGACGGCCGAGGTGCCCGACGACGGGGAGGTGGTACCCGTCACGACGATCGTCATGACCCCCGACAACGCGGACGTCGTCCATGTCGTGTTCGTGGGGACCGCCGACGACTACCAGTTCGGGCTCGAGGAGTTGTTCGAGCACTTGGACGTGATCGAGGGTTATCGGGTGGGCAGCCCGATCCCGCAGTTCGGTTAGCCCTGGTCCTCGACGACCCCACGCGCGTCCTGTGCGCGTTGCTCGTAGCTCTGTCTGGCCTGCCGATCGAAGGTCAGGAAGACGGTGTCGTTGCCCATCTTGTGCGACATCCAGCGACGGGCCTTGGCCGACAACGTCGGGGTGATCGCGCTGACGAATCGTCCCCATGGCGGCACCGAGGCGAGCGTGATCGGCTTGTCGAGCACCTTGACCACGGCGGCCGCGATGTCCTCGGGTTCCACCGGCTTCTGCGCCGCGGACGTATGGGTCCCGGTGATCAGCTCGGTGTTGGTGAATGTCGGCATCACACAACTGATTTCGACACCCTGCGACGCGAACTCGTCGGACAGCCCGGTGGACAGGCCGACCACCGCGAACTTGGTGCCCGCATAAACCACCTGGCCGGGGACGGCCAGCATGCCTGCGAGTGATGCGATGTTGATGATGTGGCCGCTGCGACGAGCGGCCATCTCCGGCAGCACCAGTTGGCATCCGGTGAGGACGCCGTAGAGGTTCACCTCGATGGTGGACCGGATCGTCTGCTCAGTCTGCTCGAGGAACGGGCCGATCGGCATCACCCCGGCGTTGTTGATCAACACGTCGATGCGGCCGCCGCCGTCGGTGCGCGCCTTGTCGAGGAATGCCGCGAACGACTCCCGGTTGGTCACATCCAGCGGGTATCCCGACACCGGGCCGAGGTTGGTCAACTTGGCGACGGCCGATTCCTGCAGTGCCACCTCACGGTCACCGATGACGACCCGAGCGCCCCGCTCCAGCAGTGCCTTTGCCGTCGCGAATCCGATCCCGCGGGCTGCGCCGGTGATCGCGATGGTCTTGCCCCGGATGTTGTCCATGCGGCCGAACTTTCCAGGTGTCAAGTTTGGGTGTGAAGGCGTTTGCGCCCCTGTCCGCCGCACTTTCCCTGCGAAAGTCCGAGTTCGGCGTGGGCGGTCTCGTGGCGGTGCTGCGAGACGGTGCTGCTAGACAGTGAGGTGATGACCACGCCGGCACCCGACGGGC
>CAZOIX010000035.1:0-12979 GCA_964579685.1 uncultured Mycobacterium sp. | reverse complement strand
GAGCGCACCCCCCAATATATAAAGGGCTGGGCTTGCACCTTCGGGTTGTTGCCCGCTGTGGGTGTCGTCGTAGGAATGCTTGGTTGGAGTGGGAATGGCAGGGGTTTGCGAGGTTGTCGTCGACGCAGACTGCACCGACGGGTCTGCAGCGCCAGACGGCACAGCATTCGAGACCAGTCCTACCAGTATCGCGGCGAAAGCAAGCACGATCGCCTGCCGGGCGCGACGACCGACTTGGCGCAGGCACGGCGTTGCAGTCGTCACCGTACGAAGTAGATCGTGGCGAACAGTGCGATCCAGACGATGTCCACGAAATGCCAGTAGTACGAGACGACGATGGCGGCCGTCGCCTGCGCCGGGGTGAACTTGCTCATTCGCGTGCGCATGAGCAGGAAGACGAAGGCGACTAGACCGCCTATGACGTGCAATCCATGAAACCCAGTCGTCAAGTAGAAGACGGAGCCATACGCGCTGCTCGACAGGGTCGTTCCCTCATGCACCAGGTTGATGTACTCGTAGCCTTGGCCTAGAACGAAGAAGAACCCCATGACGAAAGTGACGAGGTACCACCGGCGCAGTCCGAAGACGTCACCGCGTTCGGCGGCAAAGACACCCATTTGACACGTGAACGACGACGCGATGAGTACCAATGTCACCGGCACCGCGAGCGCGAGGTTCAACTCTGTGGGCGGCGGCGGCCATTCGTCAGCCTGGGAGCGAGCGGTGAAGTACATCGCAAATAAGCCGGCAAAAAACATCAGCTCGCTGGATAACCACACGATGGTCCCGACGGAGACCATGTTGGGCCGGTTTAGAGAATGAACCCGGGCCGTGATGGCGGTTCCACTTGTCATGCCGTCCCTCAATGCAAATCCGCAGGCGATCTACTAAGTCACTGCATACTATGGCACATAGTAGATAGACGTCCGGCCACCTGGACGCTGGCATTCGCGAGATGCGAAAGACCCTCTGCAACTCGACCTTCCACCCGAATCGCCGAGTTGTGGACGCGCAAGCAGTGGTGTGGACGACGTCTGCCGCGCTTCTATGCAGTTGAAATCCGACGCATTCGCTCGTAACCTTTTCGTGATCTACGTAGTTAGACCATAGATGCCCTGCGGTGTGAGGATCTGTGTTTTGAAGATGGACTGCCCTGCCGCGATATGCCGATCGGCGGGTGCTCTCGTCGTGGCGATCGTGCTTGCATTGACGCTCGGCAACTCGACGGGCACCGGCCGGGCCGACCCAGCCGCCGATGCGTTGGCCCGCATGACGGAGCTGTCTCGGGAGGCCGAGCGAACCTCGGAAGCCATCTACTCGGCCGAGCTCGACCTCGAGGCGAAACTGGCAGCACAGCGCCAAGCCGAGGATCGCCAACGCGCCGAGTCTGAGGCCTTGACCGCGGCGCGAGCAGATCTGCGCGAGTATCAGAAAATCGTGGACCAGGTGGCGGCCGCGTCCTACATGGGAGGTGCGACCAGCGGCATCAGCGCCGTGCTGGCCGCAGAGTCTCCGCAAAGCTTGCTCGACGAACTCTCCTTCGACCGCCTGATGGCCACCCAGATGTCGGACCGCATCGCGGCCTATCGCGCCGCATCAACCCGTGCCGAGAGTGCCGCCCGCGCGGCCGAATCTTCGACGCTCGATGCCAGGACGGCAGCAGAACAGGCGTCAGCGGTCCGTGCAGGCCTTCAGGCCGAGCAGAGTCGGCTGCGCACCCAGATCGCAGACGTGGAGGCTCAATACCGAGCATTGACTCCGGATCAGCGTGCCGCGCTGGCGGACCCTGGACCGGTGCCGCCTCAGCCGCCTCCGCCAGCGGGGGACCCCGCCATCGTGGCGATGCCTGAGATGGGACTGCCGCCGGTCGCGCCGGGGCCCACCGGCTCGCCGGAGGGTGCGGCGGTCGTGCAGGCCGCGTTGAGCCGCGTCGGATCTCCGTACTCTTGGGGCGCGACCGGACCGAACGCATTTGACTGCTCAGGACTCATCAAGTGGGCATTCCTCCAGAACGGCAAATCGCTGCCGCGGTCGAGTCAAGCCCTGGCCGCCGGTGGGCAGCCCGTCGCCACGTCCGACGTCCAGCCCGGTGACATCGTCACCTTCTATTCAGACGCCTCGCATGCGGGAATCTACATCGGAGACGGGAACATGGTGCACGCCTCGACGTACGGCACCCCCGTCAAGGTGGCGCCGATCTCGTCGGCTCCGATTTACAACGTTCGACGATATTAGCCCGTTACTGTGGCGTTTCCCGCTTTCCATTGGTCCCACGGGATGTTCCAGTCGCCGAGTCCGTCAGTACCAGAAAGGGTGGGCCCCACCGTGTTGACGACCTCGACGATGTCGCCGCGTTTGGTGTTGTCGTAGAACCATTTACCGTCCTCCGTACTGGCGTTGAGGCAACCGTGGCTGACGTTGGCGCGCCCCTGGCTGCCGACCGACCATGGGGCAGCGTGGACGTAGATCCCGCTGTAGGACATCTGGGTGGCCCAGTTGACCTCGGTTCGGTACCCGTCAGGTGAGTTCACCGGCACGCCGTAGGTCGAAGAGTCCATCACCAGGAATGAGTATCGATCGCCGATGACATACGTGCCGTTGTCGGTGGGCGTCTTGTCCTTGCCCATGGAAATCGGCATAGTTTTGACGACGTTGCCGTTGACCCGCACGGTCATCGTCTTGGTGGTGTCGTCAGCGGTTGCGATCACCTCGTCGCCGATGGTGAAGCGAGTGGAGGCATCGTCCTGGCCAAACAACCCTTGACCCAGATCAACCCCATAGGCCTTAACTTGGACGTCGACCGACGTTCCCGGCTTCCAATATTGCGCCGGCCGCCAACGAACCTCGCGATCGTTCAACCAGTAGAACGCACCCTCGACCGGAGGGTTCGTGGTGACGGTAATCGCCTGCTGGGCGGCGAGACGGTCAGGAATGTTCTCGTCGAAGCGCACGGCGATGGGCTGCCCGACGCCCACGACTTCGCCGTCGTTGGGTAGCACATACGGCATCGTGAGGTTCTGGGGCGAGTGGGTCTCGAAGGTTGCACTGGTCTGTGCTACTCCACCGAGCCCACGCGCTTCCGCGTTGAGCGTGTATTGCCGGTTGTAGCCCAGCGGTTCCGCAGAACTCCACGTGACACCGTCAGGACTCATCTCGCCGGCGACGACGCGCCCCTGCTCGTTGACCAATGTCACTGCCCCCAACACCCCGGCGTCGGCGGTAACGGTCACGGGTGACTCAACCGGAACCCCGATCGCGCCATCAGTCACAGACGCCTGGACTTTCGGCACGAGCAAATCGCCAAAGGGTGTTCCCTTGTCAACAATGGCCTGGGGCTGCTGCGGCGGCGGCGAACCGCCGCAGGCGCCAACCCCCAGGACAACGCCGGCAATTGCCAGTAGCACCAACGTCGTCCACCCGAAGCCCCTGCGCCGATGGATGGCCGCGGAGCCGATCCGCCTCATTTGTGTTTATCCCGTCATTCGCCATGAACTGGTGTCGTTACCATCGTACGTAGTCTGTACGTAGAACGTGTTCTGTGAGCGGACCTCGAAGCGTTGGGCCTGACGTCGAGTGCCTTGAGGTAGTTCTGGCGATGACGCACGTCACGCGTGGCAATCTCCCGGGTCGGATCGCGCGACCCGATTCGCGGCAGGGTTGGGAAGAAGATGAAACGTGAGATAGGTCATCCGCAGGTTTCTGCATTACCTCCGCCGAGGATCGACACGGACGATGAACGTGTGCGGGGCCGAGGACGAACCGCATCCGTTTCTTCGGCGATACGACGACACATTATTGCGGGCGTTAGCGCGATGCTGCTTGGTGCCGCAGTGTCCGGGTGTTCGAGTGGCGACGACGCGGTCGCGCAGGGTGGCACGTTCGAATTCGTTTCGCCAGGAGGGCAAGTCGACATCTACTATGACCCGCCGCAGGACCGCGGTAGCCCCGGACCGATACGCGGACCTGACCTGATGGACCCGAACCGCACGGTGTCCGTCGATGACTTCGCCGGCCAGGTGGTGGTCATCAACGTGTGGGGGCAGTGGTGTGGTCCATGCCGCACCGAGATGCCGGAATTGCAGCGGGTGTACGACGCGACCCGCAACGCGGGAGTCGCTTTTGTTGGCATCGATGTCCGCGACAACAACCGCCAGGCCGCGGTCGATTTCATCGTTGACCGTAAGGTCACCTTTCCGTCGATCTATGACCCGCCGATGCGCACGATGATCGCCCTGGGGGCCAGGTATCCCACCACGGTGATTCCCTCCACGATCGTGTTGGACCGAGCCCATCGCGTCGCCGCGGTGTTTCTGCGGGCGCTGCTTGCCGAGGATCTCGAACCGGTGGTTCGACGCCTCGCAGTCGAGCCCGCCACCGACACCGGGCCACCACAGTGAACGGCGACTGCGCGCCACTTCGTTGGCGCGACGAACGGTGATTGGTCAAGTGGCGATTCCTGCGTCGCCACCGTCGGTATCGGCGATGCTTGGCTGGCTGCCGCCGCCGGTTCCGCTTCTTCCCATGGTGGCGGTCGGCTTGGCGGTGTGGTATCTGGTGGCCGTTCGAATCGTCAGGTCGCACGGCCGGCAATGGACGTGGATGCGAACTGCGAGTTTCCTGGCTGGGTGCACCGCCTTGGCGGCGGTGACGGGTCTGGCCATCGACAGCTATGGCTATCGGTTGTTCAGTGCCTTCATGTTTCAGCACCTGACGCTATCGATACTCGTCCCGCCGCTGCTGGTGTTGGGCGCACCTGGCCGGCTGTTGCTCAGGTCGACACCACACCGTGGCGTTGGACGCTACGTCTTGATCGCTGCGTTGGGGGCATTACGTTGCCGCGCGAGCCGAATCGTCTTGCACCCCGGCTTCACCATTCCGGTGTTTCTTCTGAGCTACTACGGCCTTTATCTGTCCGACCTGTTCGACGCGGCGGCGGCCAGCGTCGCCGGCCACGTCGCACTGCAAGTGTTCTTCCTCGCCAGCGGGCTGCTGTTCATCCTGCCGATCTTGTCGACTGGTCCGCTGCCGGTCCGGCAGAGCAATCTAGGTCGTTTCTTCGATATCTTCGTCGAGATGCCGCTGCACGTCTTCATCGGTGTAATTCTGATGATGGCACCACGCGCGCTGACCGACACATTCGCGCAGCCGCCGGCGAATTGGAACGTCGACCCGGTCGCCGATCAGGCGGTCGCCGGCGCCTTGGCATGGTCTTACGGTGAACCTGTTGCCCTATTGACCACCTTGATCTTCGCCATCCGCTGGCGTCGTGACGAGGAGTCGGAGTCGGCGAAGAGGGAAGCCGACGTCGAACGCGGCGACGCCGAACTGGCCGCATACAACGCATTTCTGCGCGGACTGCATCAACGGCCGCCGCGACCCACCGGGGCGGAAGGCGTTGCGAACGAGCACAACTGACGGGGGATGTCGACAACGCCTGGGAGTACATCCGGTCGTGGTGCACCTCGCTGCGCAGCGTTCAGCGTTGCAGCGCCTCCATGACGGAGGTCTCGGCCTCCTGACTTTCGACGAGCAATCGGGCAATGGCCATCGCTGCGGGGTGCGACCCTGATTGAAGTTGGTCACGCGCGGCAGACATCGTGAACTGGTGCTGCCTGATCATCAATTCGAGATACACCTCCGCCGCATGTGCTCCGGCCGCGTCGCGAAGGCGGCGGAAATCGACTTCGGTGGCGAGGGGGTGTTCGCCTGGCTGAACCGGAAGGTTTTGTGCGCCCGCCGGAGGAGCTGAGCTGGCGCTCATCGGGGCAAATCCCCAGGCCAGGAGAAGCGCCTGCAGCTCATCGGTGCGCCGGGAACTGTCGGCCGTGATTCGGCCTGCGATGGCGACGATTTCGGGTGCAAGACCGTCCTTGACCATAGCCAGGTTGCTCAACGCAATAGCTTGTGCGCTGTGGTCGATGATGTCGCGTGCGAATAAGACATCGAACCGGGTGTGTGCTTCTTCGGCGGTGACAACCGAGGTACTTGAAGAACGTTGCGCCGAAACACCCTCTGTCTCAACACATCCCGCTACAATAATTGTGATCAGGATTCCGAATGCGACGGATAGCCGGCGGAATTTGCCACCTATACGAGGTGTCAGTTCGAGCGTACGCAGTGCATCAGGTGCTTCACGCAGACATGACGAGAGCGTCCGGGGGCCGCGTTCTCCGAAGGCCATCACCACACCTCGTATCGGGTGACCAATGAAGCGATGGTCACATACGTAGTGACATAGTAGATTGGTGCCGTGAAGAGCGCACTGGCAGTGTCCTGCGGTGGGCCGCGATGGAGCTGGAACCGACAGCGCCGAGCGCTACAGAGGGAACGGCTGACTCGCCGATGGATTGTGGCTGCCCTGCTGCTGGCCTTCGGGTTAGCGGTGGTGGCCTTGCTCATGGCCGAACCGACGTCCGCTGACCGCGCCATTGCGGCTGCGCTTTCGTACGTTTAGACGCGCAGACTGAAGCGTCCTCCGTGATGTTCACATCCTCGACCCCAAGGCTGCTGGGCAGCAGAGCATTCGAGGTGCGCTGCGCAGAATTGCGATGGACCGAGTCGAGTGCGCTAGCGGGTCACGCGAAGCAGATCAATACACCCGATAGTGATAACGCGACGATAGCCACCGGGGTAGCGGCCATCGCCGCGACCGCACCACTGAGCGTGAGGTGGGTTTGTACTCGTGCGAATCCATTGGGTGGATCCGATAACCGCTCGGCACGCGCGAGCACGGCAACACCGGCGGCAGCCAAACCGTGGGCCGGCGTGTGGGCGCCTGAAAGGGTCAACAGACCCGCCAGCAGCGGCTGACGACCGTGTCGCCGCGCGGCGGCGTCATCGGCACACATCTCCAGCAGAGAACTGATGTGCGTGGCTGCGCTTGTGAAGAGCCCGATCTTGGGCAGCGCGGTGGTCAGTCCGCGCATCGCGGCGACGACGTAGGCATGGCGCCCGTGGAGGTGAGCACGCTCATGGGCGATGACGGCCGCCAGTTGCGCTTCATCGAGTGCGGCGAGAGCAGCCGTGGTTACGACGATCGCCGGTGGACGGCCCGCCACGCAGTACGCCGCACGCTCGGATGCCTCGATGTACACGACGTCGCTGCCGTCTGAACTACCGACCAGGCGCACGGCGTCTGCGTGCGCGAAGGTGTGCCTGCGCATGCGACTCAAAGCGCGGCCGACTCGAACGCAAACTGCCAGCAGGCTCCCGGCAGCGATGGCCACTGCGGCTGTTGCCACTATTCGGGCCGGCCACCCCGCGTGCCCGACGAGAATTGCATGGAGACGCTCCAGACAGGATACGAGTAACGCGTCAGGGCTGTCCCAGTGCCCGGCGCCCTCGATGAGTAGCAGAGCGATAGCAGCAATCGAGCAGCCGAGCACGGTAACGACGGCCGTGAGCCAAGCTGATATCGCCAGGCGTGGAGCCCCGCCATCGGCTGTGATCCGGGCCAAAAGCTTCGGCCCGATCGATAGGACTGCCACGACGTACAGCAGCAATGCCGCCGTGACGGTCATCGCCGACCAGACTTACGGGCAACGCGCCGCAGCGCAGCGCGCAAGTCCGCCGATTCCTCCGCGTCGATTTGCGCCACGAAATGACTGAGGACCGCCTCGGATCGGCCGCCGCCGCTTAGGGCCTCAAGCATCAGACGGGCGCTGTGCTCTTCTCGAGTCAGCGTCGGTCGGTATCGGTAGGCCTTACCGTCGCGTTTCCGCGACAGCCAGCCCTTGCCATGCAGATTGTCCATCGTCGACATCACGGTGGTGTATGCGATGTGACGTTCGATGCTCAACTCGTCGAATATCTCCCTAACCGTGGTATCGGTCTCGGGATCGCGATTCCAGAGGCGATCCATGATCGCCGCCTCGAGCTCTCCGAAGCCACGCACCCGCGCCATGAACGAACCTCCTGAATTAGTCAGTAGGTAGCTTACGGTGTCGGCAGCATCTGACGCTGAATTGTGGTCTGGTAGACCTAGTCAGTTGCGGATCCACCTGCTACTGGCGGGGCACCCCGCGCTCCTGCAACCACGCCATCGGGTCAATCTTGTCCGATCCGTTGCGGTGGACCTCAAAATGCAGATGTGGACCTGTCGAATTGCCACGGTTGCCCATGGTGGCAATTTGATCGCCAGCCAAGACACGGTCGCCTTCTTGAACCGTCGCAGTGTCGATATGACCGTAGAGCGTGACCGTGCCATCCGAGGCGCGGATCTTGACCCACATGCCGTAACCGGGTGTCGGCCCGGAAGCGACCACCTCGCCATCGGAGGCGGCATAGATCGGCGTGCCGACGGCGTTGGCGATGTCGAGTCCCGCGTGCAGGGAGCCCCACCGTGTTCCGAATCCCGAAGTCAAAATGCCACGGGCCGGAAAGACGAACTGCGGGCGTCGCATTCGCGCCTCTCGCTGGGCACGCTCTTGGGCGAATGCCGCTCCGCGAACCAGTTCTTCTTGGTGGACTGCGGAGTCGAAACTGTTGGCTACTTGGACGATCTGCACTCCCGCCGCGTCCGGTACGGAATCGCCTTGCGCTGTTGTGGCGTCCGCGATCAAAGTCGGGTTGGCCGGAACTTCCGACGCTTCCACCATCGCATTCGCCCCAGCGGCTATGGCCCCAGCAGCAACACCCGCAACGACGAGCCGGCCGTGCACTGACCCGGCGCCCGCGGGCGTTCTCCGATGTGTCGCGGGTATCCGACGGTGCGCACCGGCCGACGTTGCACGTTGGCCAGCTTCTTGAACGTACACGCGTGAAGGGCCAGTGGAGGCGGGGCGAGGAGATCGCGATGCACGCGTAGGCGCAAGTAGAAGTAGTGGCCACTCGTCGGTCAGGTCGTTCAGATCGTCGAGCTCGGGTGCGGTCAGTACCTCGACGTCGGTGGCGAAAGGACTGCGATTGACCGTTGAATCGGCCGCCGGGCTGAACTCATTGACAGGGATGATCTCAGTGACGTCGGCGTCCCACAGGTGCTCGCGTGGCGCGTTCGACCGCGCGGTCAGGCGGTGAGACACCAATTCGAGACGTTCCTTACCGTTACCGGTTTGTTATCAGGTTGGCGAGACGCTAACCGAACACCCGCGATTCGGCAAGTTCATGGTCGCCGCTTATCGCGCGCGATCGCCTTCCGGCCAAGTTCATGCCCCATGTCAAGACGTGGTCACCAGGCAATCCCTCGAGGTAGTTGCGACTATTAGATGTGTACGTACGTAGTTGAAGACTATTCGGCAAACGAAGCAAGCTGCCGACGCCTCCGTCAAGCGGGAGGGCCGGAGCGGGTGCGAGTACTCGGCACCCGCCCCAGCGGGACACCCGTCGTGCCGGGTGATGCGGCTTGCCGGTAGGGGCGTGTTCAACTACCTCGATTAGTACTAGGCTACTCAGTAGAACAACCTACTGAGTAGATCAGTAGATCGCACATCACGTCACCGAACGTAGCGGGAGGATTTCGTTGGTCGCCGAAGCGCCGCCTGTCGGAGAACTCGAGGCACGCCGTCCCTTCCCGGCCCGCGTGGGACCCAAAGGCACCTTGATCTACAAGCTGGTGACGACCACTGATCACAAGCTGATCGGCATGATGTACGTCGTCACGTGCTTCGTGTTCTTTTTCGCTGGCGGGTTGATGGCGTTGTTCATCCGGACCGAGCTGGCGATACCGGGGCTGCAGTTCCTCAGCAACGAGCAGTACAACCAGCTGTTCACCATGCATGGCACGGTGATGTTGCTGTTTTACGCAACGCCGATCGTGTTCGGGTTCGCCAACCTGGTTTTGCCGCTGCAGATCGGTGCTCCCGACGTCGCCTTCCCGCGGCTCAATGCATTCTCGTTCTGGTTGTTCTTGTTCGGTGCGCTGATCGCGATGGGCGGCTTCATCACGCCGGGCGGCGCCGCTGATTTCGGTTGGACCGCCTACACGCCCTTGTCGAATGCCATCAGTAGCCCGGGCGCCGGCGCGGATTTGTGGATCATGGGCCTTATCGTCGGCGGGTTGGGCACCATCCTGGGCGCGGTCAACATGATCACCACGGTGGTGTGTATGCGCGCGCCTGGTATGACGATGTTCCGGATGCCGATCTTTACCTGGAACATTCTGGTGACGTCGATCCTCGTGCTGGTCGCGTTTCCGATCTTGACGGCCGCCCTTTTCGCTTTGGCGGCCGACCGCCATCTGGGCGCTCACGTTTACGACCCGGCCAACGGCGGAGTGTTGTTGTGGCAGCACTTGTTTTGGTTTTTCGGCCACCCCGAGGTGTACATCATCGCGTTGCCGTTCTTCGGCATCGTGTCCGAGATCTTCCCTGTCTTCAGCCGTAAACCGATCTTTGGCTATACCACGCTGATCTACGCGACGCTCTCGATCGCCGCTCTGTCGGTCGCGGTGTGGGCGCACCACATGTACGCAACGGGTGCCGTTCTCCTACCGTTCTTTTCGTTCATGACGTTCCTCATCGCGGTGCCCACCGGTATCAAGTTTTTCAACTGGATAGGCACGATGTGGAAGGGGCAGTTGACTTTCGAAACACCGATGCTCTTCTCGGTCGGCTTCCTCGTCACCTTCCTGCTCGGTGGTCTGTCGGGTGTGCTGCTGGCCAGCCCCCCGCTGGACTTCCAAGTCACTGACAGCTACTTCGTGGTGGCGCACTTCCACTACGTGCTCTTCGGCACGATCGTGTTCGCGACCTACGCGGGCATCTACTTCTGGTTCCCGAAGATGACGGGCCGCCTGTTGGATGAGCGATTGGGCAAGCTGCACTTCTGGCTGACGTTCATCGGGTTCCACACCACGTTCCTGGTGCAGCACTGGCTCGGGAACGAAGGCATGCCGCGCCGCTACGCCGACTACCTACCCACCGACGGCTTCACCACCCTGAATGTCATCTCCACGATCGGTGCGTTCATCCTGGGAGTCTCGACGCTTCCGTTCGTATGGAACGTGTTCAAGAGCTGGCGCTACGGCGAGCCGGTCACTGTCGACGACCCGTGGGGCTACGGCAACTCACTGGAATGGGCCACGAGTTGTCCGCCGCCGCGGCACAACTTCACCGAGCTGCCGCGTATCCGTTCGGAACGACCGGCTTTCGAGCTGCACTATCCGCATATGGTCGACCGGATGCGCGCCGAGGCGCACGTCGGGCGCGCCCATGGGCCAGACGACGGGGACGTGACGCGGCTTGACGATGAACATGTCCGTACCTGATTGAGCGCGGTCGGGCCGGGGCAGGGCGTCGGGCGACGCACTGAACCCGCGCCGAACGATTAAACGTAGGTATTGACTCAGTACATGCATACATGCGTATAGTCGCATGTATGACACGTCGCGACGAGTGCGATATGAACCGCGATGCTGATCGTCTCTATGCGAACGAGACATTGGCGCTTGACCTGGCGGACCTCTTGCCGGGCAGTGACGACCGCTGCGCGGACCGTTTGACGCGCGATTTGGCAGCGACTCCGCTGATTGACGAAGTTCACGTCGTCGACGGCGGGACGCTCACGCCGCGCCTGTGCGTGCACTACGACGCTGCCGCGGCGACGGCAGTCGATGTGCAACGACGCGCTTGGCAGGTCGCCGAAACCATCAATTCGCATTACGGCCATCTGCGCTGGTTGCTGACCGGAACCGCAGAGGATGACGAATCGACGAGGACGGCACTGGTCGACCGATTAACCAGGATGCCCGGCGTCGTCGCCGCAACCGCTGCAACGAACTCACTCGAAGTGGAGTTCGAACGATCTTCGGTCACGGCCCAGGAATTGGTAGACGTGATCGCCGCCGTCGCTGGACCAGACACGACACCTTCGACTGTCGCTGAGACGGACCATGCCGTGGACCACGGTGCAAGGGAAGGGGAGCACACCGGGCACCAGCATGAGCACGGCGGAATCTTTGGCGAGCGCACCGAGCTGATCTTCGCGGGCCTGGCGGGGACGCTTCTTCTGGTGGGTTGGTTGCTAGCGACCTTCGCCGACACACCGCGTTCCGCGGAGTTGGTGGTCTACTCCCTGGCCTTTTTCTTCGGTGCGTTCTTCACCGTGCAGGAAGCCTTCGCCAGCGTTCGTCAGGGTCGGTTCGAGATCGACTTCCTGATGCTGGTGTCGGCCGCCGGTGCGGCGGCGCTCGGTGAAGTCGCCGAAGGCGCGCTTCTGCTGTTCTTGTTCAGTGTCGGCCACGCGCTGGAGGGCTATGCGATGGGGCGAGCCCGCCGAGCGATCGAAGCGCTCGCCGAGATCGCTCCGAAGACGGCACTGATCCGCCGCGGCGGCACGGGCGACACTGTGGAAGTGCCGGTGGGCGACCTGCGCGTTGGGGATATCGTCGTCGTGCGACCCAACATGCGGCTTGCTGCCGACGGCTTCGTCGTGGCTGGCGCCACTAGCGTTGATCAGGCCCCCGTGACCGGGGAAAGCGTTCCCGTCGATAAGTATCCGGTTCCGGATGTGGCGGCAGCCGCGGCGTCGCCCGACCTCATTGACGCGGCATCGCGGGTGTTCGCCGGGACGATCAACGGTGCCGGCGCCATCGAGATCCAGGTGACTCGGCTCGCCGGTGACTCCACTCTGGCCCGAGTCGTCCGGTTGGTGGCCGAGGCGCAAACCAAGACGACATCCACCCAGCGGTTCACCGACCGGTTTCAGCGGATTTTCGTGCCGACGATCCTCATCGGAGTCGTCCTGCTGCTGTTCGCCGGTTTCGTGGTCGATGAACCGTTCACTGCCACCGTGTACCGCGCACTCGCCGTGCTGGTGGCTGCCAGTCCGTGTGCGCTGGCGATCGCCACGCCCAGTGCGGTTTTGTCGGCGGTGGCGCGAGCGGCCAGAGCCGGAATCCTGATGAAAGGCGGAGCCGCGCTCGAAGAGTTGGGCCGGGTGGATGTGCTGGCTTTCGACAAGACCGGCACCCTCACCGAGGGCAGGCCCAGGATCGCCGACGTCGTTGCCAGCACGGACAGTGATGAGGTGGAGCTTCTTACTG
>CAZOIX010000034.1:5822-13175 GCA_964579685.1 uncultured Mycobacterium sp. | reverse complement strand
CTTCTGGGGCGACCCGCTCACGGCGGCGGGTTCGCAGAGCTCCGACGGCAAGGCCGCGTTGGTCCAGCTGTATCTGGCGGGCAACCAGGGCGAGTCCTTGTCCAACGAGTCCGTCGACGCCGTGCGCAGCATCGTCGACGACACACCTCCGCCGCCGGGTGTCCGGGCCTATGTCACCGGCGCCGCGCCGCAGGTCACCGATCAGTTCGAGGTGGGTCGCCACGGCACGCTGAAAACCACCCTGATCACCATCGGGGTGATCGCGGTGATGCTCTTCTGGCTCTACCGGCGGCTCACCACGGTGTTGTTGGTGATCTTCACGGTGATGATCGAGTTGACCGCGTCCCGCGGCGTGGTCGCCGTACTGGCGAACGCCAACATCATCGATCTGTCGACGTATTCGACCAATCTGCTCACGCTGCTGGTCATCGCCGCCGGCACCGACTACGCGATCTTCCTGCTCGGGCGGTTCCACGAAGCGCGCTACGGCGGGCAGGACCGGGTCTCGGCGTTCAACACGATGTACCACGGAACCGCGCACATCATCCTGGGTTCCGGTCTGACGATCGCCGGTGCGGTGCTCTGCCTGACCTTCACCCGGCTGCCGTACTTCTCCAGCCTCGGCGTCCCCGCCGGAACCGGTGTCCTCGTCGCGGTGGTGGCAGCCCTGACGCTGGCGCCCGCGCTGTTGGCCATCGGACGCCACTTCGGCCTGTTCGAACCGGCCCGGCAGATGCGCACCCAGGGCTGGCGGCGCATCGGCACGGCCATCGTCCGCTGGCCGGGTCCGATCCTGGTGGCGACGGTCGGCATCGCCCTCATCGGCCTGCTCGCCCTGCCGGGGTACAAGACGAACTACAACAACCGTCACTACATGCCGGCCTACGCGCCGTCCAACGTCGGGTACGCGGCCGCCGAGCGCCACTTCTCGGAGGCGCGGTTGAACCCGGAACTGTTGATGGTCGAAGCCGACCACGACCTGCGCAACCCCACCGACATGATCCTGCTGGAGCGTGTCGCCAAGGCCGTCTTCCACACCGACGGCATCGCGCAGGTTCAGTCCATCACGCGGCCGCTGGGCAATCCTCTCGAACACACCTCGATCCCGTTCCAGATCAGTGCGGGCAGCGCCGGGCAGATCGAGAACCTGCCCTATCAGCAGGCCCGCGGCGCTGATCTACTCAAACAGGTCGACGTGATCAACAACTCGATCAACATCCTGCGGCAGCAATACGCGCTGCAGCAGCAGACCGCCGCGGTGACCCACGAACAGACCGAAGCGTTTGAGCAGACGGTCGCCACGACCCAGGACCTGCGCGACAAGATCGCCAACTTCGACGACATGTTCCGTCCGCTACGCAACTACTTCTACTTCGAGCCGCACTGCATCAACATCCCGATCTGCTGGGCGCTGCGGTCTCTTTTCGACGCACTGGACGGTATCAACGCGCTGACCGATCAACTGGGCGACGTCGCGGGCAGCATCGCCAAACTCGATGCGCTGCAACCGAAGCTGGTCGCCCTCATCCCGCCGCAGATCGCCAGTCAGCAGACCAATCGCGATCTGACCCTGACCAACTATGCGACCACCTCCGGCATCAGCGACCAGACCGAGGCGGCGCTGAAGAACTCGACCGCTTTGGGCCAGGCGTACGACGCATCGAAAACCGATGACTCGTTCTACCTGCCGCCGGAGGCCTTCACCAACGCCGAATTCCAGCGTGGGCTCAAGCTGTTTCTGTCACCGAACGGTAAGGCCGCCCGCATGATCATCACCCATGAGGGTGATCCCGCTACGCCCGAAGGCATTTCGCACATCGATGCCATCAGGCATGCCGCGGAGGAGGCGGTCAAGGGCACGCCGTTGGCCGGGTCCCACATCTACATCGCCGGCGTGGCCGCCACGTACAAGGACATTCAGGAGGGCGCCAAATACGACCTTCTGATCGCGGGTATCGCCGCGCTTTCGCTGATCCTGCTCGTCATGGTGTTCATCACCCGAAGCATCGTCGCCGCCTTCGTCATCGTCGGTACCGTGGCGCTGTCGCTGGGTGCCTCATTCGGGCTGTCCGTCCTGATCTGGCAGGACATTCTCGGGATCCAGCTGTACTGGATCGTGTTGGCGTTGGCCGTCATTCTGCTGTTGGCCGTGGGATCCGACTACAACCTGCTGCTGATCTCCCGACTCAAGGAGGAGATCGGCGCCGGTTTGAACACCGGCATCATCCGGGCGATGGCCGGCTCCGGTGCGGTGGTGACGGCGGCCGGTCTGGTGTTCGCCGCGACCATGGCGTCGTTCGTGTTCGCCGACTTACGGATCCTCGGTCAGATCGGAACCACGATCGCGCTGGGTCTGCTGTTCGACACGCTGATCGTGCGCTCGTTCATGACCCCGGCGGTCGCGGCGCTCCTCGGCCGCTGGTTCTGGTGGCCGCTGCGGGTGCGTCCGCGCCCGGCCAGCCAGATGCTTCGGCCGTACGGATCACGCGCTTCGGTGCGACAACTCCTGCTGTGGGACGACGAGGATCGCGCGGTTCACGAGCGATGAGATGCGGAGACGGCGTCGGGGTCGTGGGGCTCCAACACCGAGACTTCGGCTAGCCGTCCCTTCAACCCGGCGACCCGGCTCAACTGCGCGGCCATGTTCATCGAGGTCAGCATCGGGATGCCACCGATGAACGTGCGGAAGGAGGGATGGCCCCCGTGAAATTGCAGCATGAACATGCAGCCGACGACATAGAAGAAGCCCATGGTGAACAAGGCCGCAGGTATCGCGAAGGCCAGCGGTGACCGAGCGTCGGTGACCAATTCGGTCGCATAGTCGAACTCGTCCTGCGACAGCGGTTCTCGCTTACGCAGTTTGGCGAGCACAGCCTTGTGTGCACCCACCTTTTCGCCCAGCGGAGCCGGTGTCCGACTGTCCAGCCGACGGATATACACGAATACGCCAGTGGCGAAGACTATTTCAGCGACGGCGGCAAGAATCGTGAGATCGCCCCAAAGACCGAGATACACACTGTCGACGCTACCCGAATGAGCCGACGCGCGGTTACCGTGATGGGGTGGCCGACAACGAGGTGATGGACTTCGACGGCGACGCCGAGAGCGGTCCGCGCACCCCGCGCGGGGTGTACGGCGTGGGCCGCGAGCCCGACCCCCTCTACACCCTGGCCAACGAGCGCACCTATCTGTCGTGGCTGCGCCTCGCGGTGACCCTGCTCGCCGGTGCGGTCGCCATCGACCGGCTGTTTCTCGAACACCCCACGTTCGGGAGTCAGCTCCTGGCCCTGGCCCTCGTGGCGGTCGCCTTCGGTGCCTGCGGCGTGGGTGTGCGGCGCTGGTGGGCGACCGAGCGCGCCCTGCGGCGCCGCCGGCCGTTGCCCGGCTTCGGCGCCCCGCTGCTTTCCATCCTGGCCATCGTTCTCGTGGGCGCGGGCGTCATCGTCCTCATCCTCACGCCACGGGGCTGAGCATGATGAACACCGGGCCGGGAAAGCTGTGGGGCGACCAGTACCCGTTCGAGCGCAACGACCTGCAGCGCACGATGACGCTGGCCGGACTGGGCGGCGTCTTCGGTGTCACCGTGATCCTCCTGGTGCACGCCGACATCACCGGTGTGCTCGGGATCGCGCTGATCTGCGCCGGCGTCGTATCCGCGCTTGCGGCGGTGTCGCGGTACCGATACGTCCAGGAGACCCGCCGCGGGTTCGCCATCCTCAGGGTTCGGGGAGGTGGGTTCGTACTGGGCTCGGCGCTCGCGTTCGTTGTCGTCGGTTGCCTCGTTGCCGTACTCGTGCTGGCCGAATGAGGCACTGCGCTGAGCCGACGTACCCAGCCAGCTAGTAGGGGCCACATCAAGCCCCATCGATGCGCCCCCGGGGGAAGCTGTCGCCCCAGCCCGCGTTGATCACCACGTCGGCGAAGCTGAACGGGGGCGCATCGTTCATCAGGTGGTGCACGTGAGCGGGAAATGAAAAGGGTGGAGCCTTCAATGGATTCGCCTGTGTATGGCGGGCGATCGCTTCAGTGATCTCGAAGCCCAGATTGCGGCGGGGCCACGCAGCAAGCACCCGATCAACGAAGCCGGGTCTCAGGGTCTCCTTCTGCGTGCCTGCGATGTCCATCTCGATCCCGCTGTGGCACACGGCCTGTTCGGTGCCGAAGCGGTGGCCCAAACCGATACTGGTGTGCAGGGCGATCGATTGCCACACCGTGGTCACCCGGTCGTCGGCCAACCCCTTCGCGCGAAGGAAACGCGCCGCGGCGTCGGCCCCTTCGACCTCGAACCGCTGGTCACCGCTGCCGTAGGGAGTGAGGCCCAGATCATGCAGGATCGAGGCGAGAAAGACGACCTCCTCGTCGTAGTCGACCCCGCCGCGCAGTCCTTTGGCGGCTGCCAACTCACGCGCGAACAGGTAGCCGCGCACGCAATGGTTGTGCAGGAAGACCGGTGAGACGTCATGGGCCAGCTCGACGGCTGCAGAACATATCGTCGAGTCCGGCAATCCCCACTCTGCTGTGTCCATGGTGGTCAGGTCAGTCATGCCACCACCGTGCCTGGCCCAGGTTCAGTTGTGCCAGCGGATAAAAGGACACGTACCGCCGGATTTCGGACACGATGTCCGATCGGCACAAGTTCTGCGTCGATAGGTGACGAAGATCTTCTCGTAGGTGGGTTTGTTGGCGCCTGCCATGGCCGGTCCTCCCGCGTATACCGATGCGCCATTCTGCGCCGGGGTGCGGCGCGTGCGCAGGAATTCGGTAACAATTCGAAACCTGTTGTGTTGCAACATGAGACATGGAGCCTGTCAGGCCGACCGCTGACCCTATTGTCACAAGGTGCACCGGAGAACCGCCCTCAAGCTCCCGTTGTACCTGGCAGCAGCCGCGGCACTGACCAAACTTCCACTCGCCTCCGCTGCGGCGGGTCGATGGTCGGCGGAGCGCGCCAACGCCTGGTATGCGAAGCAGGGCTGGCTGCTCGGCGCCAACTACGTCACCTCGACCGCGGTGAACCAGCTCGAGATGTTCCAGGCGGGTACCTACGACCCGCACCGCATCGCCGGCGAGCTCAGTGTGGCCCGGCGGATCGGGATGAACACCATGCGGGTGTTCCTCCACGATCAGCTATGGGCAACGGATCGGGCGGGATTCAGCAGTCGACTGTCCGAATTCGTCGCCATCGCGGCGAGTCACCACATCAAGCCGCTCTTCGTGCTGTTCGACTCCTGCTGGGATCCGTTGCCGAAGGCGGGTCGTCAACGCGCGCCCATCAAGGGGGTGCACAACTCCGGCTGGGTGCAGAGCCCGGGCGCCCATCGTCTGCAGGATCCGGCCTACACCCGCGTCCTGCAGAGCTATGTCACCGGCGTGGTGGGTCAGTTCGCCAACGATCCGCGTGTGCTCGGCTGGGACGTCTGGAATGAGCCGGACAACCCGGCGCGTGATTACGCCAAGGTCGAAAACCAGGACAAGCTGGAGCTGGTCGCCGCATTCCTCCCGCACGTCTTTCAGTGGGTGCGCGCCGTCAATCCCGCTCAACCATTGACCAGCGGGGTATGGCAGGGCCATTGGAAGGACCCGGGTGGCCGCAGCGCGATCGCCAACGTGCAGCTCGAGAACTCGGACATCATCAGCTTTCACAGTTACGGCGACCCCAGCGAGTTCGACGCCCGCATCGACGAACTCACCCCGCTGGGCCGCCCGATCATCTGCACCGAATATCTGGCCCGAAATCTGGGCAGCACCGTCGAGGGAATTCTTCCTATTGCCAAGCGGCGCAACGTCGGTGCGTACAACTGGGGGTTCGTCGCCGGGCGGACGCAGACGTATCTGCCGTGGGATTCCTGGCAGCAGCCCTATGCCGAGCTGCCGCAGACGTGGTTCAGCGATCTCATCCACCCCGACGGGCGGGCGCACAACGACGACGAGATCAGGTTCATCCAGAAGCTCACCGGCGCGGGTCGCCCCACCTGAGAGCGGTCAGTCTTCGGAGGGCTTCTCCACTTCGTCATCGGGCAACGGAAGTGCCTCGGCGCCGGGGGTGGCAGGAGCCAGCACCTCCTGGTCTTTCACGGGTTCGGGCGTGGCGTCCTCATCGGGTGAAGTCATACCGCCTCCGTACCCCGACTGGACCCGCGGTAACCGGTCGATGTCGAGAAGGTCCTGACGGCTCCGTCCCACCGGTGAGCGACCAACTAGGGTCGCCACACTGGGAGGAGAAGTCATGGCCAAGTATCTGTTCCTCAAGCACTATCGGGGAGCACCTGCGTCCGTCAACGATGTGCCGATGGACCAGTGGACGCCCGCCGAGATCGAGGCGCACATCCAGTACATGCAGGATTTCGCCGACCGCCTGCGCGTCAGCGGTGAGTACGTCGACAGCCAGGCGTTGAGGCCCGAGGGCGCCTGGGTCCGCCACGACGGCGACGGCAAGCCGCCGGTGACCGACGGCCCGTTCGCTGAGACCAAGGACCTGATCGCGGGCTACATGATCATCGACGTCGACTCGTACGAGCGCGCCGTCGAACTGGCCGGAGAGTTGTCCGCGGCTCCGGGTGCGGGCGGCAAGCCGATTCACGAATGGCTCGAGGTGCGTCCGTTCATGAGTGGCGCGCACCTTCCTGCCAAGTGATGGTGGTCGACGAGACCCGGTTACGGGATCTGATTCCCGGCGTCCTGGCCGTCCTCGTCCGCCGTGGCGCGGATTTCGCGACCGCCGAGGACGCTGTGCAGGACGCATTGATCCGGGCCTGGGAAGCATGGGCAGCATGGCCCGATCGGGCACCCGACGATCCCAAGGGCTGGTTGGTCACCACCGCGTGGCGCCACTTCGTCGACCTCGCGCGGGCGGATACGGCCCGGCATCGCCGCGAACAGCGTGTGTCAGACGAGCCGGCGTCGGGACCGACCGAGTCCGCGGACGATACGTTGCAGCTCTACTTCCTGTGTGCGCATCCGAGCCTCACCCCGTCCTCAGCTGTCGCCCTGACACTTCGTGCCGTCGGCGGGCTCACGACCCGTCAGATCGCTGCGGCCTATCTCGTGCCCGAATCGACGATGGCCCAACGGATCAGCCGAGCCAAGCGAACGCTGGGCAGCGTTCGACTCGATGAGCCCGGCGATCTTCGCACCGTGCTCAAGGTGCTGTATCTGGTATTCAACGAAGGTTACAGCGGCGACGTCGACCTCGCCGCCGAGGCGATCCGGCTCGCTCGGCAGCTGATCGCGATGACCGACGACCCAGAAGTCGCGGGACTGCTCGCCCTCTTCCTGCTGCACCATGCACGACGTCCATCGCGCACCCGCCACGACGGCAGCCTGGTGCCGCTGGCCGATCAGGACCGCGGCCTG
>CAZOIX010000034.1:0-5812 GCA_964579685.1 uncultured Mycobacterium sp. | reverse complement strand
GATCGCCGAGGGCGTGGCCGTTCTGCAAGCCGCACTGGTACGTGACCGGCTCGGCGAGTACCAGGCACAGGCCGCCATCGCTGCGCTGCATGCCGACGCGCAGACCGCCGACCAGACCGACTGGGTCCAGATCGTCGAGTGGTATGACGAGCTCGTGGCGCTCACCGACAGCCCCGTGGTGCGACTCAACCGGGCCGTTGCGATCGGTGAGGCGGACGGGCCGCAGGCGGGGCTCACCGCGCTCGCCGAGCTTGACCCGATGCTGCCGCGCTACACTGCCTCGGCCGCCTACCTACATGAGCGGGCAGGCGAGATCACCACGGCGACTGAGCTTTACGTGCAGGCCGCCGCAGAGGCACAGACTCTCGCCGAGCGCAACCACCTCACGATGAAGGCGGCGACTCTGCGCAGCCCGAGTGGCGAGGCCAGCTGAGCAGGTCTGTCCTATGCGTCGACCTGGTCTAACCGAACATGGCTCCGGGCGTGGGCGACTGCTTCGTCGAGTGACTCGACGATGTGGTTGTCATGGCGGAGTGCTTCGATGGCGCCGACATTCGCGAGCAGTCTGGCGTGTTCTGGCTGAACACCTTTGACGAGAACGGTGATACCTTGCCTCTCCAACTCACCGGCGATGTGTCCGACCGCATTCGCGCCGGTGGCATCGATCAGGTCGAGTCGGGACATGGCCAGTATCACGACGTCCACGGCGGTGCGACGGTGGTCCGCGACGACGGCGGTCGCCATTCGTTCGGCCGCGCCGAAGAACATCGCACCGTTGAGTCTCAACAATGCGATCCGCTCATCGCCCGGCTGAGGGGGGCCGGGTAACGCCTCCCGCGTGATGCTGCTGCGGTGGGCCACCGAGCGCAGCGCGAAGAATGCGGCGACCACGACGCCGATCTCCACGGCCTCGATGAGATCGAAACACACTGTGATCGCCGCGGTCACAACGAGCACGAGCGCGTCGGAGCGCGTCGAACGCAGAATTCGCGCGATGGTGACGACGGACACCATCCGCAACGCGGTGACCATCAGTACCGCCGAAAGCGCGGCGAGCGGGATAGACGAGACGAGATCCGCCGCCATGTACACCACCGCCAGTAGCACTATCGAGTGAACGATTGCCGAAAGCCGGCTGGAGGCACCGGATTTCACGTTCACCGCGGTGCGTGCGATGGCGCCCGTGGCCGGCATGCCACCAAATAGGCCGGAGGCGACGGACGCCAGACCCTGACCCAAGAGTTCGCGGTCGGGATGGTAGGAGCCGGTGGTGGACATCGTCGCCGCCACTCGCGCGGACAACAGCGATTCGATGGCGGCCAGGACAGCGATGGCCAGGGCGGCCCCCAAAAGTGGACGGACGGCACCGGCGTCCACGGATGGCAGCACCGGAACGTGGAGTGCAGTCGGCAATTCGCCGATCCGGGCTATCGGGAGATCGAACCCCGCTGCTGCGCCGGTGGCGGCGACCACCGCCAGCAGCGATGCGGGGACGGCTCGGTGCAGCAGCGGCAGCACGATCATCAGGCCGGCAACCACCGCCGCGATCGCGATCGTGGGGCCGGCGGTGGCGAGGTGCGCGCTGCGCATCGCGTGAGCTGTGCCGGCGAGCGGGCTCATCGCGTCTGGCAGTTGAACGCCCAGCGCTGCAGGCACCTGCTGGAGGAAGATGATGACAGCGATTCCCAGCGTGAAGCCCTCGATCACCGGCCACGGTATGAACGTCACCGCCTTCCCTAGGCCGGTGAGGCCCGCGATGGCCACGAGGACCCCGGCCATCACCGTCACGAGCGCGATACTTCCGACGCCGTGGGCCGCGACGATCGGCGCCAGCACCACGGCCATCGCCCCTGTGGGACCGGATACCTGCACTCGGGAGCCGCCGAAGACGGCGGCGACCAGGCCGGCGACCACCGCGGTGACCAGACCGGCTGCCGCACCGACGCCGGAACTGACGCCGAATGCCAATGCCAGGGGCAGCGCGACGACGCCGACCGTGATGCCCGCGATGACGTCGCGACGCCAGGTACGTCGGATGTCGGTGTAGTCAGATCGAGACGGTAGAAGCTCGGCGATACGGTTGAACACCACGTTCGAACGGGGCGTCACGGCCCGTTGCCGATCGGCGGCAGCGTCGGTAGTTGGGCGTAGTGAGCGCGCTCGCCGGCCAGCACATCGGCAAGGAACGTCCGCGCGATCAACAACAGCTCAGCGACCTTGGGATGCGCCAGCTCGTAGTAGACCGCATTGCCCGCGCGGTGGGCGGCCACCACCCGGTGTCGTTTGAGGACCGTCAAATGTTGCGACAAGAGCGCGGGCTCGATGGCCAGATCCTCGAGGATCGCGCTCACGGGGGTCGGGTCGGGCCCCACCGACAGAATTTCCAGGATCCGTATCCGCAGCGGATGCGCCAGGGCCTTGAACAGATTGGCCTTTATCTCGTAGAGCGGAAGCGTTGCTGCGCTCGGCTCGGCACCAGGCATGGGTTGGGACGCTCCGTATCAATGGATATAGTAATTTCGCAATCCACTATAGATGCACGTAGAGCCGGTGGCTCACGGGTGTAGAAAGCGTCGAGAATTGATGAACGATCGTGCTCCCGCCAAACCCAACGCCTGGCAGTACCTCAGGTACAGCTACGGAGGACGGCTCCCGTCGACGATGAACGACTGGGTCGTGGAGGATCTGACCGGCAAGGGCGCCACTCGGCGGGTGATCGTGCGAATGTTCATTCCGGCGTGCCTGATCTTGGCGCCCTTTTGGCTCTTCCCGACCGATCTTGTGACGCACCTGAGCATGACCCTGCCGATCTTGATTCCGTTCGTCTACTTCTCGCATGCGCTCAACAAGATCTGGCGTCGGCACATGCTGCGCGTGCACGGCCTGAATCCTGGCCTACTGGATCAGCGACTGCGTGCGAAGAACGCCCACATCCACGATGCGTACATTGCGCGCTACGGTCCGCGCGATTCCTCGACGCCGGGGAGCCACGACATCTGAGTGCCAACCTGCCGGCGCGTAAGCAAGCCGCTACCGGTGCGGAACGAACTCTTGGGCCTTGGTCTTCATTCCCTGCGCCATCAGATGCCATCGCGCCGGATCGCCCTTGAGGATGGACTCGATCAGCTCCTTGGCCTGCTCGTAGGTGGCGTGCGGTGGAATGGGGGGCATCTCGGGATCACACCGGATGTCCAAGACGGTCGGCCCGTCGGCGCTCAGCGCTTGGTCCCACGCCGTGCCGATGCCGTCGTCGGTGTCGACGGCTATGGCATTGAGCCCGATGCTGCGCGCCACGTCGGCATAGGACACGTCGGGAAGTACCTGTGACTCTTCGAATTTCGGCACTCCGCCCATCGCGCGCAGCTCCCACGTCACCTGGTTGAGGTCGTTGTTGTGGAACACGCACACGATCAAGCGCGGATCCGGCCACAGGTCGCGGTACCGCCGAATGGTCAGCAGTTCTGCCATGCCGTTCATCTGCATCGCGCCGTCGCCGACGAGGGCGATCACGGGGCGTTCGGGATGAGCGAACTTGGCGCCGATGGCATACGGCACACCCGGGCCCATGGTGGCCAGGGTTCCGGACAGCGACCCTCGCATGCCCTCGCGGAACTTCAGGCAGCGCGCGTACCAGTTGGTCGACGATCCCGAATCCGCCGTGACGATGGCGTTGGACGGCAGGCGCTCAGAAAGCTCCCAGGCGATACGCATGGGATTGGCCGGTTTGGCCGACAGATTCGCCTGCCGGTGCATGGTCTCCCACCACCGCGACACGTTCTTCTCGATCGTCTGCTGCCACGAGCGGTCCTCCTTGCGGGTGAGCAGTGGCAGCAGCTTGTCCAGAGCCGTCGCGGCATCGGCGACGATGTTGAGCTCGGTCGGGTAGCGCATGCCGATCAAGGTGCCGTCGATGTCGATCTGCACCGCTCTGGCCTGTCCGTACTTCGGCAGGAACTGGCTGTAGGGGAAGTTGGAACCGACGATGAGCAGGGTGTCGCAGTCCCGCATCAGCTCATAGCTCGGTCGGGTGCCCAGCAAGCCGATGGATCCGGTGACATAGGGCAGATCGTCGGGCAGCACATCCTTGCCCAGCAGCGCTTTGGCGACGCCGGCACCCGTGAGCTCGGCGACCCGGCGCACCTGCGGGGCGGCCGAGCGGGCACCCTGTCCGACGAGGATGGCGACCTTACTGCCCGCGTTGAGGATCTCCGCGGCGTGTGCCACCTGGTCGTCGGCCGGCGCCAGCGCGGGCCGCGCATAGCTCGGGTCGCTGGAGGGCACCTGCTTGAACTCGTGACCGGGCGCCTCGTACGGCTCCTCCTGGAGATCGGACGGGATGATGAGCGCCGTCGGAGCCCGCCGCGTCATCGCGGTGCGGATCGCCCGGTCCAGCGCGTTGGGCAGCTGGCTGGCCACGTTGACCTCGACCAGGTAATCGCTGGCGACGTCCTTGTACAGGGATTGCAGGTCGACCTCCTGCTGGTAGCTGCCGCCCATCGCGCTGCGTGCGGTCTGACCGACGATCGCCACCACCGGCACATGGTCGAGTTTGGCGTCGTAGAGGCCGTTGAGCAGGTGCACCGCGCCGGGACCGGAGGTCGCCATGCAGATCCCCACCCGCCCGGAGAACTTCGCGTATCCCACCGCCTCGAAGGCCGCCATCTCCTCATGCCGGGCCTGAACGAAACGCGGTTGATTGTCGGCCCGCCCGAACGCCGCGACGAGGCCGTTGATCCCGTCGCCCGGGTAGGCGAACACGTGATCGACGCCCCATTCGCGCAGACGCTTCAAGACGAAATCCGAAACTTCCTCGGCCATGTTTCTCCTTCGCGATCGCGGGCACACCATTTGTTGCGCAAGGGCAATGATTTGGCGGTTACCCGGCTCGGCCGGCATGAAACACAGAGCGAGGAGTGCAATTGCCGTGACTGTCGTATCCCACACAGTGACGTCGGAAGACGCTGTGCATCAGCTGAAAAACGACCTGCGCCGAGCTGTCGACGGCGAGGTGAGATTCGACCTCGGCAGCAGGGCCACGTACGCGACCGACGCGTCCAATTACCGCCAGGTGCCCATCGCCGTCGTCGTTCCCCGCACCCCGGACGACGCGGCCGCCGCGGTCCTCGTCTGCAGCGACCACGGGGTGCCCGTCCTGTCCCGCGGCGGCGGCACCAGCCTGGCGGGGGAGTGCTGCAACGTCGCCGTCGTCATCGACTGGAGCAAGTACTGCACGCGAATGCTGTCCTTCGACGCCGAAGAGGGTATCGCCACGGTCGAGCCCGGCATCAAGCTCGACGAACTCAACGGTCAACTCGGCGACGCCGGCTGGATGGTGGGCCCCAAACCCGCCACGCATGTGAGTTGCACCGTCGGCGGCATGATCGGCAACAATTCCTGCGGCTCGACTGCACAGGCCTACGGCAAGATGGTCGATTCGATCCGCCGCATGGAAGTGCTCACCTACGACGGCGTGCGCATGTGGGTGGGGCCGACGTCCGACGACGAGTACGAGCGCATCGCTGCGGGGAACGACCGCCGCGCACAGATCTACCGCGACCTCCGTCGTCTGCGGGACCGATACGCCGACGAGGTCCGCGCCCGGTATCCAGACATCCCACGCCGGGTGTCCGGCTATGATCTCGATTCGCTGTTGCCGGAGAACGGATTCGACGTCGCCAAGCTCTTGGTCGGCAGTGAGAGCACGCTGGTCACCGTTCTGTGTGCAGAGCTGTCTCTGGTGCGGCGCCCCAACGCCCACGTGCTGGCCCTGCTCGGCTTCGACGACGTCATCGCGGCTGCCGACGCCGTGCCC
>CAZOIX010000033.1:4931-13309 GCA_964579685.1 uncultured Mycobacterium sp. | reverse complement strand
TACAGCACGCATGCCTCTCACTTAGTGCGTAACCAACTGTTACCGGGGGGGTATCAGTCGCGCATAGACCGTCCGACCTTGTGCAGCACCCGTTTGCCGTCGTTGTACTCGAGAATTTCGTGGAATCGGCCCATCAGCTCGCGTGAGGGCTTGGTGTTCGGGCCGAACATCTCGTTGATGGTCGGCTCCACAATCCGCCGAGACAGTGGACTGCCCTGTAACGGACTCATCAGATCCCCCAACGGCGTGCCGGACATCAGCTTCTGCATTGTCCGCGGTGTATAGGCTTCGTTGAACAGCCCACCGTTGAGCCAGGTGATCGACTGATAGCGCACCGACCCGTACGCGTGCTGGCCGAATTCGCTGCGGGCCAACAGTTCCTGGCCGACCGAGTCGCCGAGGTCGTGCGCGAGCATGTGACAGCTGTCGACCTGTAGGTGTGCGAGCAATGCCTCGTGCATGTCTGCGTGGTCTCCTACGGAGTATCCGTAGGAGACGGGTTTGGCCGAGAAACCCATACCGATCATGTCGGGCGCGACGACAGTGAAGCGTTCGACGAGGCAGGGCCAGATCAGCGACCAATCCCACGAGTTGAACGGGTAGCCGTGGATGAGCAATAGGTGCGGGCCGCGTCCTTCGACGCGGTAGAAGATGTCAAATCCCAGGTAGTCGAAGTACCGACCGGCAGCCTTCCAGCGCTCCAGTTCCGCATCCATGTGTCCAGTCTCGCCTACGGTGAGGTGGTGACCCTGCTGCTCGGCCCCGCACTGCGGCACGTGTCGGACACGACCGCGCTGATCTGGGTTCAGACGGAGAACGCCGCCACGGTGGAGATCCTGGGTTGTTCGGCGCCGACGTTCGAGGTGAAGGGCCACCATTTCGCCCTGGTCACGGTCACCGGACTGACGCCGGACACCGTCAGCGAGTACGACGTCAAGGTGGACGGGCACCAGGTGTGGCCGCTGCCGGACTCTCGATTTCCCCGCAGCGTCATCCGCACGCGCGGACCCGAGTCGGAGCATCATCTGCGCGCCATCTTCGGGTCCTGCCGTTATCCGAAGACAGACGACGACAAAGTCGACTCGAAACTGGGGCTCGACGCGCTGGACAGCTACGCCGACCGGATGGCGGGGCAGCCCGTCAGCGACTGGCCGGACGCGCTGATCCTGCTTGGTGATCAGTTGTACGCCGACGAACTGACCCCCGAGACGCGTCGGCGGTTGGCCGGCCGTCGCCGCGGCCGCACGAAGCATGGCCAGCGTCCGCCCGACGAGGTGGTTAGCTTCGCCGAATACGAACGGCTGTACTGCCATTCGTGGGGTGACCCGGAGATCAGATGGTTGATGTCGACCATCCCCACCGCCATGATCTTCGACGACCACGACATCCGCGACGACTGGAACACCTCCCAATCCTGGCGCGTGGAGGTCAACGCCAAACCGTGGTGGCGCGACCGTATCCAAGCGGGCCTGGCCTCGTACTGGGTGTATCAACATCTGGGTAACTTGAGCCCCGCGGAACTGGCCGACAACGAGGATTACCAACGCCTGCTGGCCATCGAAGGCGACACCTGGTCGTTCCTGACGGATCTGGCCGACCGGGCCGACTACGAAGTCGACGCCAGCAAGGGTGTGCGCTTCAGCTATCGGTGGGATATCGGTCGTTGTCGGCTGATCATGGTCGATTCGCGCAACGGACGAATACTGGATTCCGGACAGCGCATGATGATCGGCGACCGCGAATTCACCTGGCTGGAAGACAATGCGACCGAGCGCCTCGACGAGATCGACCACCTGCTGCTCGCGTCGTCTCTGCCCTGGCTGCTGCCGCCGGTGATCGGCGATCTGCAATCGGTGAACGAACGCTTCTCCGACAGGGCTGGCTGGCGGGGCCGTCTCGGCGAGAAGTTGCGGCGTGCAGGAGATTTCGAGCACTGGCCGGCGTTCATGAAGTCGTTTCTGCGGCTCACCGAACTGATCGCACGAGTCGCGAGCGATCCATCCGGTCCGGCGACGGTGTCAGTGCTCTCCGGCGATGTGCACCACAGTTACGCCGCGCGGGCCGACCTGATCGACCCGGATTCGCGTCGGCCGGTCCGCGCGGCCGTGCACCAGCTGGTGTGCTCCCCGGTGCACAACTATGTCCCCGGATTCGTCAAACCCGCGTTCCGGCTCGGGTGGTCGAGGTGGATGGCCGAGCGCAGCGGTCGGTGGGCGCATCGCCACGGGGTTCAGCCACTCAACGTGACCTGGACGAACACATGCGGTCCTCTGTTCGGAAACACCATTGCCACGCTGCTGGTGGACGGCCGCGGGGCAGAGGTGTATTTCGAGCAGCCACGCGGTCAGGCCGAACTCGAGGAGGTCGGCCGGATAGCCCTCAACAGCTCGGATACCGACGAGATGCCCGCTCAGGAGCGCACTAGTCGAGGCGCTCGCTGACCTTCGTCTCCGCCACCGTCGCGCCTTGGGCGGCCACCCAGCCGGTGACCTGCCGCGCGATATGACGGTCGGTCAGCCCGACGTCGGTGAGCACCTCACCACGGGACGCCTGCGCGAAGAACTCCTGCGGCAGCCCGACGTCGCGGCAGGGTACGTCGATCTCGGCCCGGCGCAGCGCCGCCGACACCGCAGACCCGACGCCGCCGTGCACACCGTTGTCCTCGATGGTGACGACAAGCTTGTGCGCGGCCGCCAGCTCCCCCACCGCTGCTGGCACGGGAAGAACCCACCGTGGGTCCACCACGGTGACGCCGATGCCCTGGTTGCGCAGCCGCTCGGCGACCGCCACGGCCATCGCCGCGAACGGGCCGACCGCGACCAGGAGGACGTCGTGGGACAAGCCGTCGGCCGGGACGGCGAGCACGTCGATCCCGCCCAGTCGTTCGATCGCCGGAATATCCTCGCCGACATCGCCTTTCGGGAAGCGAATGGCGGTCGGACCGTCCTTGATCTTGAGTGCCTCACCGAGTTCCTCGCGCAGCCGGGTGCCATCGCGCGGCGCCGCCACCCGCATGCCCGGAACGATGCCCAGCATGGACAGGTCCCACATGCCGTTGTGGCTGGCGCCGTCGGGACCGGTGACACCCGAGCGGTCCAGCACCATGGTGACCGGCAGCTTGTGCAGCGCCACGTCCATCATGATCTGGTCGAACGCCCGGTTGAGGAACGTCGAATAGATGGCGACCACCGGGTGCAGACCACCCATCGCCAGCCCGGCGGCCGAGGTCATCGCATGCTGCTCGGCGATGCCGACGTCGAAGAATCTGTCCGGGAAGCGCTTCCGGAAGTCGGACAGGCCCGTCGGGCCGGGCATCGCGGCGGTGATGGCCACCACATCGCGGCGGCGAGCGGCGTAGGAGATGAGCGCGTCGGAAAACGCCGACGTCCACCCGGGGCCGGGCACCGACGTCGCCAGGCCCGTCTCGGGGTCGATGACACCGCACGAGTGCATCTGGTCGGCCTCGTCGTTCTCGGCCGGGGCGTACCCCATGCCCTTGCGGCTGACGACGTGCACGATCACCGGAGCGTTGAAGGCGCGCGCATGGCGCAACGCGGACTCCACCGCGTGCTCGTCGTGGCCGTCGATGGGGCCGACGTACTTCAGGCCCAGATCGGTGAACATCACCTGCGGCGACAGCGCGTCCTTGATGCCCGCCTTGATGCTGTGCATGCACTGGTAGCAGAGCTCGCCGATGATCGGCACCTTCTGCACGGCCTTACGGCCCTCCTCGAGCACCTTCTCGTAGCCCGGCTGCAGGCGAAGTGCCGCCAGATGCTCGGCGAAGCCACCGATCGTCGGGGCGTAGCTGCGGCCGTTGTCGTTGACGACGATCACGACCGGACGCCGGGCCGCGGCGATGTTGTTCAGCGCCTCCCAGCACATCCCCCCGGTCAGCGCGCCGTCGCCGACGACGGCGACCACGTGACGATTGCGGTGCCCGGACAACTCGAACGCCTTCGCCAGTCCGTCGGCATACGACAGCGCGGAGCTGGCGTGGCTGGACTCCACCCAGTCGTGCTCGCTCTCGCTGCGCGACGGATAGCCCGACAGGCCGTCCTTCTTGCGCAGTGTGTCGAAGTCGTGAATGCGACCCGTCAGCATCTTGTGCACATAGGACTGGTGTCCGGTGTCGAAGATGATCGGATCGTGCGGCGAATCGAACACCCGATGCAGTGCGAGGGTGAGTTCGACCACACCGAGGTTGGGGCCCAGGTGCCCGCCGGTTGCAGCGACCTTGTGAATCAGGAATTCGCGGATTTCCTGCGCCAGGTCACTCATCTGCGACTGGGTCAAGTGCTGCAGATCTGCTGGTCCGCGGATCTGTTCAAGCATCTGGTCAGTCTACGCACCAGGCCCGCGACGGTCCTGCTGAGCGTCGTAGATGTCGGGCACACCGTCATGATCTGTGTCGGCGGTCTCAATCTCGTGAATTCGCCGATACGCGCTGTTTCGGCTCAACAGCACCAGAGAAGCCAGTACACCTGCGACAACGGACCCGATGAGCACGCCGATCTTGACGTCGTCGCCGGCCGGCGTGCCGTGTCCGAACGCCAACTCGCCGATCAATAACGAAACTGTGAACCCGATGCCCGCCAGCAGCGACACGCCCAGCACGTCGCGCCACGCGAGGTCCTCGTCGAGGCTGGCGTGGGTGAACTTGGCCAACAGGAATGCGGTGAGAAACACCCCGAGCGGCTTGCCGATGACCAGACCTGCGATGACGCCGTCGGTCACCGGTTGCACCACCGAGTCACCGAAGCCCGACCAGCCACCCACGGTCACGCCGGCGGCGAAGAACGCGAACACCGGCACGGCGAAGCCGGCCGACACCGGCCGCAACGCGTGTTCGAACAGCTCTGCGGTCGGTCGGCCGTGTCGGCCCATCACGGGCACAGTGAAGCCCAGGACGACGCCGGCGACCGTGGCATGCACACCACTGGCGTGGATCAGCGCCCACGCGGCCAGCGCCAGCGGCAGCAACAACCACAACGAGTGAATTCCGCGCTGGACGGCGAGCCCGAACAGTGCGATGGGGATGATCGCCAACCCCAACATGGGCAGCGAAAGTTGGTCGGTGAAGAACACGGCGATGACGGTGATCGCGAGGAGGTCGTCGACGACCGCCAGGGTCAGCAGAAACGTCCGCAGCGCGGTCGGCAGGTGAGTCGACAGCACCGCCAGCACGGCCAGTGCGAATGCGATGTCGGTGGCAATCGGTACGGCCCAGCCGTCGAGGTTCTCGGGGTGACCCGCCGCCAGGTTGATACCGATGTAGATCGCGGCGGGCACGATCATGCCGCCGACAGCGGCGGCAATCGGCAGGGCGGCGCGGCGTGGGTCACGCAGATCTCCTGCGACGAATTCACGCTTCAGCTCCAGGCCCACGATGAAGAAGAAGACGGCGAGCAGCCCGTCGGCGGCCCACGCCGACAGCGACAGCGACATGTGCAGCGATTCGGGACCGATTCGGAATTCGGACACCGTGCGGTAGGCGGCGGACCACGGTGAATTCGCCCAGACCAGGGCCGCAGCCGCGGCGGCGAGCAGCAGCACACCACCCACCGTCTCTCGGCGCAGAATCTCGGAAAACCGTTGAGACTCCGACCATGAGCCACGCGTCAGCAATCGCATAGGGGACGTCATCGACCTGATCCTTCAACTCGCGGGCGCCGCGACCCGATCATGGTCAACCGTGGATCGGTTGCAGCGGTAAGGGATTTGCCCGAGCACCAGCTCTGGCAGCTGGAGGTCAGGTGAGACCGTCGGGTGGTCGATCACGCATCGGTCCCCTGGCCGAAAAGACATTCTCAGAGGTATTCACGTGTGCTCCAGGGTCGTCGGATACGACGCCGACCAGAGCTTCCCGGCACACCCGGGTCAATCTACCAGTGTTCGACCAGTGCAGCGTCGCGAGTGCGAGCGCCCCTCGGAAAACCCGTAGTGGTACCGCGGCGCCCGGAGTACATTCATCTTGCGAATGGTGCGCCGGGAAGTCGGGTCGGCAGACAGTGATCCGACTCGTGAAAGGGTTCCCGTGCAAGCTGATCCGGCGGTGCGTGCTCTCGCTGATCCCAACTCCGCGATCCGCATCGATCGCATGACAAAACGCTTTGGTGACATCGTCGCCGTAGACGATCTCAGCCTCCAGGTCGCGGCGGGCGAGGTCTTCGGATTCCTCGGTCCCAACGGGGCCGGCAAGTCGACCACAATTCGCTTGCTGCTCGGCCTCATTCGTCCGACCTCCGGCACTGCACAGATATTCGGCACCGCCGCGGGTGACGTGACGCGCGCTCACCTGCACCTGGCCTACGTGCCGGCCGATGTCGCCCTGTGGCCGGCACTCACCGGCGCCGAGACCCTCGAACTGCTCGGCAATATCGGTCCGAGCGTCGACCTCGACTACCGCACCGAGCTGGTCGGCAGATTCCAATTGGATCTCGACAGGCCGGGAAAGACGTACTCGACGGGCAACCGTCAGAAGGTCGCGATCGTGGCCGCGTTTGCCACCCGCGCACCACTGCTCGTACTCGACGAACCGACCAGTGGTCTAGATCCGTTGATGGAGCGTGAATTTCGCCGGTGCGTCGCCGAGGCAAAGGCGCACGGACAAACCGTGTTTCTGAGTTCGCATCAGCTTGCCGAGGTCGAGGCGGTGTGCGATCGCGTGGCGATCCTGCGATCCGGTCGGTTGGTGGAGATCAACTCGATCGCAGACCTGCGCCGGTTGCGTCGCACAGTTGTCGAGGTCTCTTTCGCCGGCATCGCACCCGTACTCGACGGCATTCCCGGTGTCTCGCACATCGAACGTCTCGACGGCGAACGGTTGCGCTTCAGCCTTTCCGGCTCACCCTCGGCCGCCCTGCGCTCCCTTGCGCTGACAGATGTGACTGCCTTGACCATGAAGGAACCCAATCTCGAGGAGATCTTCCTCGACTACTACGGCGAGCCGCGATGACCGCCGCCGCTGCCCGCGCCGTGATCACCGTCCCCGCTGCGGCAGGTGGACGTGCCGCGACTCGGCTCACCGTGCGCCACCTACGCCGCGGCGCGCTCATCGTCACCGCGGTCTGCGCGGTGATGCCGGCCGTGGTCGCGATTCAATATCAGACGACGTTCAAAGGTTCTATTGATCAGTCCGGACTACGGGCACTCGTCGAAAACCCGGCCATCAGAATTCTTTTCGGTCCACCCGTGGCATTGGACACTGCGGGCGGTTTCACGGTATGGCGCCTCGGAACACCGCTTCTGATCGTCGCAAGCGTCTGGGCGCTGTTGGCTGCCACGCGTATCACCCGCGGTGAGGAAGAGGCCGGACGCGCCGAGCTTTTGCTCGCCGGCCGGCTGTCGGTGGTCGACCTGGTATCGCGGTCATTGGCGGTGATGGCGGGCGCGGCGGTGGTGTTCAGCGCCGCCGCGGCAGCTGCTCTGGTGGCGGCGGGCACGGACACCGCGGGCGCGCTGGTTTATGCCGCGTCGTTCCTCGGCGTCACGCTGGCTTTCTCCTGCGGGGCTGTGCTCGCCGCGCAGATCATGCCGACGCGATCTGGGGCGGTCGGCCTCACCGTCGGCGTGCTCGGGCTTGCACTGCTCGTCCGAATGCTCTCCGACGGCGCATCGGGCCTGGCATGGATGGCGTGGACGACCCCGTTCGGACTGGTCGCGCAGGCTGCACCGTACGCCGAAAACCGTGTCGGTCCGCTGCTCGTCCTGGCCGGCTTTCCGGTGGTGTTCGGGCTGGCTGCGCTGCTGGCGGCACGGCATCGCGACCTCGGCCGCGGCTTGGTGAAGGTGGCGGTGCGACGCGGACCCCGTACCGCACTGCTGGGATCGGTCGCCGGGTTCGCGGTGCGCCGGGCAATCCGGCCGACGGTCGGCTGGGCGATCGGCATCGGCGTGTACTTCCTTCTCATCGGCGCACTGATCGCGTCTGTTCTGGAGTTCTTCGACGCCAACCACCGCTTTGCCGACCTGGCTGCCGCCGCCGGGTACGCCGGTCTTGATTCGGCGAACGGCTTGGCCGCCGCCCTCTTCGGCCTGCTCGCCATTCCGACCGGCCTGTACGGAGCCTCGCGGCTGGCCGCGCTGGTCGCCGACGAGAGGGGCCGGCGCTGGACATCGGTGTTCGCCACCGAAGTTCCACGAATTCGTCTGGCAGGCACGGAGATCACGGTAGTGACGCTGGGGATGCTGCTACTGCATGCGATCGCGGGACTGGCGATCTGGACCGGTGCCGCCATCACCGGAGCACCGCTCACCCTGGCCGACGGCTTGGCCGGTGCGCTCAACTCGGCGCCCATCGGGTGGCTCGCGATCGGCGCCGCAAGCCTGGCGGTCGGCTGGCTGGAAGCACATCCGCTCGTGGTGCGTGTCGTTTG
>CAZOIX010000033.1:0-4921 GCA_964579685.1 uncultured Mycobacterium sp. | reverse complement strand
GAGCCTTCGGGGCCATCCCGGTGGCGGGCGGATTCCGGGTGAAGGTTCTTGCCGACAGCACGGGCGCACCGGAGTGGATCGCGGATCTGTCGCCGTTCGCGCACCTCGCCCCGGTGCCGGGCACGACACCGGACTGGGGCGCCATAGCGACCTTCCTCGCCATCGGCGCCGTTCTCGTCGGGCTCGGATTGCTGGGCTATCACCGCCGCGATCTCACAACGTGATGGGGCTGTAGACGAGGACCCCGACGGCCGTAGGGTACTGATATGCACGCGGAAGACATGGCCGAGGAATTTCCCGTGATCACGGTCGACACCAATGCGCTCGATGCTGCCCGTGTGCTGGCCGAACACCGGTTGCCGGGAATCCTTGTCACCGACACGTCAGGCAAGCCTTATGCGGTGCTGCCCGCCTCTCAAGTGGTGCGATTTATCGTTCCGACCTATGTTCAGGATGACCCGTCGCTGGCCGGCGTCATCAACGAGTCGATGGCCGATCGGTGCGCGGACAGGCTAGGCAAGAAGAAAGTTCACGACGTGCTCCCAGAACACCTCACCGATGTGCCCGCGGCCAACGCGGACGACACCATCATCGAGGTGGCCGCCCTCATGGCGCGTTTCCGCAGCCCCCTGATCGCCGTGATGAAGGACCACAAGTTGCATGGCGTGATCACAGCGTCGCGCCTGCTCGAAGCCGCGCTGAGGCACTAGCCCGTTGACAGCCGCCGTCGCGATCACGGTCTTCGTGATCGCCTACGCACTGATCGCCAGCGATCGCATCAACAAGACGTTGGTGGCGCTCTGTGGCGCGGGCATCGTGCTGGCCCTCACCATCGTCGATGCCGAGGACGCGTTCTTCGACCACGAGACCGGAATCGACTGGAACGTCATCTTCCTGCTGTTCGGGATGATGATCATCGTCGGAGTGCTGCGCCAGACCGGCGTCTTCGAATACGTGGCGATCTGGGCGGCCAAGCGCGCCAACGGGTCGCCGCTGCGCATCATGATCCTGCTGGTGCTCGTCACGGCGTTCGCGTCAGCCCTGTTGGACAACGTCACGACGGTGCTGTTGATCGCACCGGTGACGCTGCTGGTGTGCGAACGCCTCGACATCAATCCGATACCGTTTCTGATCGCAGAGGTGCTCGCGTCCAACATCGGTGGCGCATCGACCCTGGTCGGCGATCCACCCAACATCATCATCGCCAGCCGAGGCGGGTTGAGCTTCAACGACTTTCTCCTCCACATGGCGCCCATCGTGGTCATCGTCCTGATCGTCTTCATCGCGCTGTTGCCATTCATCTTTCGGGGATCCTTCGACGTCGATCCCGCGCGAAAGGCCGACGTGATGACGCTGAACGAGCGTGAGGCCATTCGCGATCCGCGGCTGTTGATCAAGTGCGGGGCCGTCCTCGTCGCGGTGTTCGCCGCGTTCATCGGCCACTCCGTCATTCACATCGAGCCGTCGGTGGTCGCGCTCCTCGGTGCGGGTGTGCTGATTTTGATCTCCCGGCTCGAGCAGCGCGACTACCTGGGGAGCGTCGAGTGGGAGACGCTGCTGTTCTTCGCCGGGCTGTTCGTGATGGTCGGCGCGCTCGTGGAGACCGGGGTCGTCGAATCGCTCGCGAGGTCGGCGACCGAACTCACTCAGGGCGACCCCTTGATCACGACCATGCTGATCCTCGGCGTCTCGGGACCGGTGTCGGGTGTCATCGACAACATTCCCTACACCGCGACGATGGTGCCGATCGTCAGCGAGTTGGCCGCCGGTATGCCGGATATGGCTCACCCCGACGCCTTGTGGTGGTCCCTGGCCCTCGGTGCCGATTTCGGCGGCAACCTGACAGCGGTCGGCGCCAGCGCCAACGTGGTGATGCTCGGAATCGCCCGACGCGCCGACTACCCGATCTCATTTTGGGAGTTCACCCGAAAGGGCGCGTTGATCACTGTCATTTCGATCGTGTTGGCGGGGCTCTACCTGTGGCTGCGCTACTTCGTTTTCGGCTAGCGGGCGATCACGTGTTCTTGGCGATGAAGCGGCGGAACAGCGGCCAGGCCAGTGCCGCGTTGTACAAGATCCCGACCACAAGATAGGGCCACCACGTGCCGTGGTCGCTGGCGACCCAAAACGCCTTGGCGGCCCAATAGGGCGGCAGCACACCGAAAGCCAGGCCCCATGCGGAGTCGATGAACCACGGCAGGCACGGCAGCCCGGCGATCAGCATGCCCAGCGCACGCACCATCGCGATGCCCTGGATCTTGTTGCCCGCCACCGCGACGATGAGCAGCAGCGTCACCACCGCGGACAACCCGGCGAGCAGACCGATCGGAATCAGTGCGCCAATGATGCCCGGCTCGGCGATCCCACTGAACGACACTGTGGTTACGACATAGACGGTGGTGACGATGATGACTGTGCCCGCGCGGTAGGCGAAAAAAGTCGAAAGCGGCACCGGCGTCACGCGCAGCGCGGCCAGCGTTCCGGCATCGACCTCGTCGAGAACCAGAAAAGCCGCCAATCCGCCCCCGATGATGATGCTGGTGAGCAGCAGAAAGGCGGTGAGGACCAGTGGGTAGTACGGCACCAGATCGAAATCGTAACGCTGGGAAAGCATCTCGGTGAACAGCGGCGTCATTATCGCCACACCCGTGGTCCAGATGACGGGCGCGAGGACGAGCATGACCAACAGCGGGTCGCGGTAGGTGCCACGAAGGTCGTTGCGCCCGAATGCCGCCAGCGCCCGAACGCGTGGATTCGCCGTGCTCACAGCACACCTGATCGTTCGATGACATAGCGCACGAACATCGCCTTGGCAAGTCGGCACAACCCCGCGATGCACACCACCGGGTACAGCACCGCGTACACCAGCTGCCACGGCGCCAGCGTCAGCTGATCGAAGGCGGCACCCAGCAACAACAACGGTCCGTGCGTCGGTATCAGGTAGGCGAGCGCGTTGGGCCACGCACCCGAGTAGTCGAGCACCGGCAGCACGGTGAGAAAGGCCAGCGGAATGGCCGCGGACAGGAACCAATCGGTCACCGACGAGAACGGCAACGCCGTGGTGAACCCCGCCAACAGCATCACCAGAGTGCCGAGAGCAACCCCGAGCAGCAACGGGACCGGACCGAAGCCGCGGCCGTCGGCGACCACCGTCACCGCCAGGGCGACAAACAGCGAGATCATGAGTAAGACAAGCAGTTTGGCGGTCAAGTATTCCCAGAACCGTAGTGGCGTGGAGACCACTGCCCCGATCGTGCGCTCCTGTTTCTCGTAGAAGACCGTGCCACCGATGAAAAAGAACCCGATGATCGAGACGTCGCCGATCAACACATACGGTTCTGCGACCGGCCGTAGGTCGGCGGGTATCGGCAGCAGCACGGCCAACCAGATGAGACCCGAGAAAACAGCCGCGTGCATGAACTTCTGCCTGACCTGCAGCGTGATCTCCAGTCGCAGAGCGCTCATCACCCGGCTCATGACAGCCGCCGCCCAGTGACCTCGACGAAGACGTCCTCGAGATTGGCTTCCTTGCTGTGGATCGTCTCGACGTGGTGCTCGCGCAGTACCTCGCGGAACTCCCCATCGTCGGCGAGGCCGTCCATACCGAACTCCGCGGCGGTGAGCCGACCGTCGTCGCCTCGGTACTCGACGCGAACCCGCCGTTGGCTGCGAGCGACCTTCAGCTCAGTCGGGGTGTCCAAGGCCGCGATGCGACCGTCGACGACAAACGCCACCCGGTCGCAGAGTTCATCGGCGGTGGACATGTCATGGGTGGTCAGAAAGATCGTGCGCCCGCGCGACCTCAGATCAACGATGATGTTCTTGATCTTGCGGGCGTTCACGGGGTCTAGTCCGGACGTGGGTTCGTCGAGGAAAAGCAGCTGGGGATCATTGATGAGCGATCGCGCGAACGTCAGCCGCATCTGCATTCCCTTGGAGTACTGGCCAACTCGCGTGTCGGCGTCGCCCGAGAGGCCGACGGCGTCCAGCAGCTCCATCGGATCCGCTGTCTGATCTCCGTAGAGCGAAGCGAAGAACCGCAGATTCTCCAGCCCCGTCAGCTTGAGATAGTGGTTCGGGAGTTCGAACGAGACCCCGATGCGCCGGTAGTAATCCGGTCCCCAGGCCAGCGGTTCGCGGCCCCACACCGCGGCTTCGCCGCCGTGGCCGCGTAGCAGCCCGATGAGCAGCTTCTGGGTCGTGGACTTCCCCGCACCGCTCGGTCCGAGGAAGCCGAAGATCTCGCCGGGGTTGACAGTGAAGTCCATGCCTCGCACGGCGGGCTGGGCCGCCTTAGGGTAGGTGAACGTCAGTCCACGGACGCTGATCACCTCGCGTGCGTCGTCCCCTGCGCGGGTGGACTCCATGGTCGGTCTCCTCCGGATATGCGGATGCCAGTTTCCGACCAGACTTCCCGGAACTCCGCCACCGACTATACTGACATTTCAGAAAACTTTGAAGACTGCGAGTGGAGATCGTTGTGACTTCACACGTCCAGGAGACGGCCGAGCAACTCGCGCTTGTGCTCAGCTCGCATGGGCTGCAGCGCATGACCGCACGGGTGCTGGCCGCTCTGGTGTTCACCGAGCAACCGAGCATGACCATGGGCGATCTCGCTACCTTGCTGCAGGCCAGCTCGGGTGCGGTCTCCGGTGCCCTCAAGATGCTCACCTCGGTGGGCCTTGTCGAACGCGTTCCCGCACCGGGTAGCCGACGCGATCATTTCCGGCTTCGCGACGACGCCTGGGCCGTCCAATACACGAATCAAAACGAGGCGACGACTGCCGTGCTGAATGCCGCCGAGGCGGGGATAGCCGCAACACCCGAAGGCGGTCTGGCGCACCAGCGCCTGACACAGATGCGCGACTTCTATGCATTCCTGATGGATGAGATTCCGGTGCTGCTCGCTCGCTGGCGCAAC
>CAZOIX010000032.1:0-13387 GCA_964579685.1 uncultured Mycobacterium sp. | reverse complement strand
GTGCATCGGTGCAGATCGTCGATCCGGGATTCGATGTCAAGCGCGTCGAAATCGTCGAGTCCGGAAACATCCACCAGGGCCGGACGATGGGGTACGGCCGTTGCAAGATCGTTGACGCCGACAACCCGGACAGGGTGATCGCCTTCAACGAAGGCCAGGGCGCCGTCATCGGAATCCCGCCGGAAGGCCTCGACAAGATGGACGTCTCAGGCACCGAGCTGGTGATCGAAGATACCGAGGACCTGCCCCCGCTGTGGGAGGCGTTCGGGGCCTCGAAGCGTCAGGACGGTCACTGGATACTGCCGCCGCTGAGCGTCGAACTCGCCTCTCCGGATGCCGCGCTGCACATCGGACCACAACATGTCGTCCTGGAGACCGCCGCGATAGATCTCGCGGCGGCCGCGGTCGGCACCAGGAAGGTCCAAGTCGTGAGCTGGCATGTGATGTTCATGTCGCGGGGCAAGGTCGGTCCGTTCCGTGTGGAAGGTACGGCACACACCAGCGGAGGCGCTCGCGTCGGCGTGCGCATGCTCCTGCACGATGAGGGCAACGACGACAAGCCCATCACGTCCGCGGCGGCGATCTTTGACGTCCTCGACTGAATCGAGAAGGTGAAACATGGCCAACGCCAAGGATGCCCGTCAATGGGCACGCACGGCACTTCATGGCATCGGCAATTCGCTGTACACACCGTTCTGCGGTGAGGACGGCGACGATATCGACTGGGACGCCTACCGCACACTGGTGCGGCACTGTGTCGGCGCACTCGGTCATCCGATGCTGTGGGTCACCAGCGGACTGGCCGAGTTCTGGTCGTTGACGACCGAGGAACGCAAGAAGTTGCTCGAAGTCGCGGTCGAGGAGTCGCGTGCGATCAATCCGGATGTCGTCGTCCAGGCCTGCACCGCGGCGTTGTCGGCCAAGGAGTGTCTGGAGCTGACCCGGCATGCGCAGGACAGTGGCGCTGACATCGTCTACATCCAGACCCCGATGATGGAGTTACACGGCGGGGAGGGGGTTCTGAACTACTTCCGCTACATCGCCGATCGCACCGATATCGCCCTCGGACTGTTCAATTCTCCGAGTTCGGGCTACGTGCTCAGTGCGCATGAGGCCGCGCGCATCGTCGGGGAGATACCCGCCGTGTGTGCGACGAAGGAAGGATCATTCCGGCCGCACCAGAGCAGAATGCTGCACGAGTTGGCGCCCGAACTGGTGATCTGGGAATGCGATACGACCGTGTACCGGGCCGGCTGGCTCAAAGCGGGCATCGTCGGGCCGGGGCAGTTGGGTACTGCCGGCTACCTGTTCGAAACGCCGGAGAAGCGAGCCTTCTCCGAGTACTGGGACCTGGTCTGGAACGACAAGCTGCTCGAAGCCATGGACTACGCACAGGAATCCGGGCTCGACCAGTTCGAGCTCGACATGCGCGGATGGTTCACCCGCTATCCGGGACGGCCCGACTACTTCACACACTGGGGAGGTGCCTACAAGTACGCGGCATCGGTGCTAGGGCTTCCGGTCGGCGATTACCCGGAGTCGCGGCCACCGCAGGTAGTGCTTCCCGACGAAGCCCGCGACGATATCCGCGCGGCATACCTGAAATTCGGATTGGTGGCGGCATGAGTGACAAGCCTCTGGCCGGCATCCGCGTATTGGAGGCGGCCGCATGGACTTTCGTACCCGCTGCCGGCGCGGTACTGGCCGAATGGGGAGCCGAGGTCATCAAGATCGAGCCTCGTGAGGGAGGCGATCCGCAGCGCGGGCTGGTGACCATGGGCTTGATCCCCGGTGGCGCCGACGGCGTGAACTACATGATCGAGGTCCCCAACCGCGGCAAGAAGTCGATCGGCATCGACATGACCACCGAGGGTGGGCAGGAGGTCGTCCACGAACTCGCGAAGTCCTGCGATGTGTTCCTCACCAGCTATCTGCCCAACAGGCGCAAGCGATTCCGGATCGACGTCGACGACATCCGCGCCGTCAATCCCGACATCATCTACGTGCGCGGCTCGGGCTACGGTCCACAAGGACCGGATGCGAACAAGGCGGGCTACGACGGGGTGTCCTTCTGGTCGCGCGGCGGCATCTGTGATGCGTTCACCCGGGATCTGCCCGAGCCGGTCATGCAGACACCGGCGTTCGGCGACTTGATCGGGGGGCTGACCATCGCAGGCGGCATCTCGACCGCGCTGTACAAGAGGAAAGCGACCGGCGAGACGTCGATCGTCGACGTTTCGCTGCTCGGGCTCGCCGCGTGGACGATGAGCCCCGGCGTCACCGCGTCGATGCTGTACGGCGGAGATCCGATGCCGAATTTCTCTCATCGTGAGCTACCCAACCCGCTGGTCGGAACGTACAAGACCAAGGACGACCGCTACATCACGCTGATGATGCTTCAGGGGGACAAGTTCTATCCGGAGTTCATGACAGTCATCGGCCGATCAGATCTCATCGCGGACAACCGATTCGCCGAGGGACATGCGCGCTTCGAGAACCGCGGCGAGCTCATCGACATCCTTGACGAGGAGTTCGCGGCCCGGTCGGTAGACGAATGGCGGGAGATCCTCGCGCCGTTGACGGGCGCGTGGAGCGTGCTGCAGAAGCCCAGCGAGTTGCGCTACGACCCCGCGGTCGTCGCCAACGGCTATATCCCAGAGGTGAACGCGATGAACGGGGCGCCGTTCGTCGTGCCGACGAATCCGGTTCAATTCGACGAGCATCATGTTCGCCCGTCGGGCGCACCGGAACACGGCCAGCACACCGAGGAGATCCTGCTCGAGGCGGGCGTCGCGTGGGAGAAGATCGAGCAGTACAAGGAACAGGGCGCTGTGCTCTGAGAATGTCCTAGGGGCGGTGCAGGAAGCCGTGCAGTATCGCCTGCACGAGTTCGTCGACGATCGCCTCCCGCGGCGGCGGCTCGGTTCCGTAGAAGGTGGAGCGCAAAGCGACCATGCCTACGATCATCGCGACGGTCGAGTGCGCGGGCAGGTCTGGCTGGCTTGACCGCATTCCGCGTATCTGCATGCCTTCGCCGCTGATCTGCCCGAGCACGGTGATGACTCGCCGGATATCGGCGATGCCCGCACTTTCGATCTCCTCGTCGCTGAGTCCATCCGATGCCACCAGCGTCAGCAGCAGCCCCTGGTGCTGTACCAGCACGTCGTACAGTTGGCCGACGAACTGCCTGGACAGTTCCTCCTCGTCGGTCTCCTCGGGGACGACGGCCTGCCACGTCTTACCGAAGTCGTCGACGAAGTTCGTGAACGGCAGCACCAGGGCCTCGCGGAACAAGCCGGCCTTCGAGCCGAAGTGGCGGAAGAGCAGGTACTCCGTGACACCGGCGGCCTCGGCGATCTCGCGAGTCGTGGTGGTGCGGTAGTCCTGGCGAGCGAAGAGTTCCCGTGCCGCGTCGAGCAGAAGTCGCCGGGCCTCGCCGCGGGGGCGTCTGACAGCGTCGGTGGCCGTCTGCTTCTTGCTCGAACGTCGCTGGGGCACGGTGTCTCACTCCTAGGTCCGCGCTCAGCGGTCGGCGAAGGTCCAACGATAGCCGTCCTTGACCCAGGCGTTGTAATAGTGTCCACTATTACTCATATGTGATGCTGCGGAAGGGACATGGCGGTGGGGCAACTCATCATGCTCGGCACACTGTTCGGGCTGATCATCATCATTTTCGGGCTGGTCATGTACTTCGATCCCGAAGCGCGCCGCAGTGTGGGCGATGAGCGCTTGCGCGAAGAACAGCCGGCGAGTGGCGAGCAGAACCAGTGAGCGCCGAGATGACCCCATTGCTGGTCGCGGCCAATGCGTTCGGCTGGCTCAGCGGCATTCTGTTCACGGTCGTCGGTATCTACCTGAGCGTCCGTCGTCGGCATCTGCACCCGCTGCTGCTGCTCTGCATCTCAGCGATTTCCTTTTCGTGGATCGAGGCGCCTTACGACTGGGCCATGTACGCACAGTTCCCGCCGGCACTACCCCGGATGCCGTCGTGGTGGCCGCTGAACATGACGTGGGGTGGGCTGCCGTCGTCAGTACCGCTGGGCTACATCGGTTACTTCTGCATCCCGGCCGTCTTCGGCGCCTGGCTCGGGCGGCAGCTCAGTGCGCGATTCAACTGGCGTGCGCCGATCACGCTGCTGGTCGTCGGTCTGCTCGTCGGGTTCTGCTGGGCACTGCTGTTCAACGCCGGCCTCGGTGCACGGCTCGGCGTCTTCCACTACGCCTACGTGATTCCCGGTCTCGGCCTCTCCGAGGGCACCGTGCACCAGTACCCCATCTACGACGCCATCGCGATGGGTATTCAGATGATGGTCTTCACCTATCTGTTGGGCCGCACGGATTCGCAAGGCCGAAATGTCATCGAGATGTGGTCGGACAAGCTGTCCAAGACCAAGGCCCAGTCGGCGGTGCTGTCGGTCGTGGCGGTCATCATCATCGGAAATCTGCTCTATGGGGCGGTTTTCGCGCCGCATCTGGTGACGAAGCAACTCGGGTACGTGACCTCAGGCCCGGACGTACAGTTGTTCCCCGGCGTTCCGAACCAGCCCAGATAGGGCCCGCGCGCTTGGCTGATCACAGGGCCGGTTCGGCGACCATCTCGAAGAAAGCGGCACCCGAGTCGGGAATCCGGTTCTGCTTGAAGATGTTCACCGCGTACGACACCAGGATCATCGAGAACAGCATGTTCATCAGCCGCTTGTCCGCGGGGGCCAGGGCATCGATGTCGTGGCCGTCGAGATAGCCGATGGCGCGTTCGGCATGCGGCGCCATCGCATCGTAGAACGCGACCAGATCGTCATAGGGGCGGTCCAGCCGCGCACGGTAGCGCTCGGCCCGAGTGGGCAGCGCCCAACCGTCGACCCACTGCTCGAGCTCGGAGAAGCCTTCCGGCAGTTGATTTCCCATCACGACTCCTGGTTCTCACCGGATTGGTACGCGGCCACGGTGTCCCGGATCACGGTGTGGAACTGCCGGATGAGCAGCTCCTGGTCGGACAGGTGGAAGGTGTTCTGAGCACGCGTCTTGAGTGCCGAGTGTGTCGCCTCGATGGTGTTGACGTCCTGCATCGCGAACTCGATGGTGCTGTCGACCACCACCTCCTGCGCCAGCCGTTCGTGCGCGTTGGCCGGAGGCACGAAGTACATGTCGATCTCGTAGATGTGCGTGTCCACGGTCTCGGGCCAGTATGTGTAGGTGATGTAGTAGTTGCGCGCCCAGATCTGGATCGAGATGTTCGGGAAGACCCAGAACTGGTCGTTGCCCCAGGAGGCGATTTCCCCACGGTTGAGAAAGCCCGGCAGCGGCCCGATATCCGGGACATCGTCGGGCCCGAAGAGCCCGGCCCGGAACAGCTTGTACACCCAACGCTGATCCTGACGTGGCTCGCCCGCGCTGCCCGGCGCACGCGGCGGCAGGATCGGCGGGCCCGGCACCGAGGTGAGCATGTGCGGCCGGAAGAGGTCGTAGTGATAGGAGTCGACCGGCGGCACCATCTTCTCGGCCTTCGAGACATCGGGGTCGATGAAGCGTCCGTGCACGTACGGCGGGTGGTACCACTCGCACACGGAGTCGACGGCGAGCTTCCAGTTGCCCTTGATCTGTGTCGAGAATCCGTAGTGCTGCGTCATGAGATGGAACGGGTAGGCCTCCATGCCGAGCAATCCCTCGCCGAGGAAGGTCCGCAACGGCACCGGGTCTTCCGCGAGGTTGATGAAGATGAAGCCCGCCCAGACCTCGCAATGCACCGGCGGCATCCGGAGTTTCGACTTGTCTAGGTCGAAGAACTCCTCCTCGTTGGTGATGTGGTTGACCACCCCGTCCAGGCCGTATCGCCACCCGTGGTACTTGCAGGCGAACGCCCGGCAGCTGCCCGCGGACTCCTCTTGCGGGTGTTCCTGCCACACCACCTTGTTGCCGCGATGAGCGCAGACGTTGTGGAAGGCATAGACATTGTCGTCCAGATCGCGGGTGATGACGATCGACGCCAGTCGGCCCGGCAGTTCGCGGGTGAAATAGGAACCCTTGCGCGGTAGGCGTTCCATGCGTCCGACGCACAGCCAACTCCGCTCGAACACGGCTTTGCGTTCGGCCGCGAAGAACTCCTCCGATATGGAGTCCTCGTAGTTGACCGGTCCCGTGCCGAGATCGGGGTAGTCGGTGGTGAACTTGCCGCGGCCGGTCGCGAGCTTCTGTTGGATGCCGGTCATTGCCGTGCCCCTTCATCGACGGGTTGTCCGTTGGCCGTGGACCAGGGCTGCTGGTCCCACGGCCGATCGAGCGGTTCCATTTCGCCGCCGAACGGGAAGAAGGCGCGCTGCGCATAGGTTTCGCGGGCCAGGCCGTGGCCGAGTTCGTCGAGGAACGCCCGCTTGAGGGGGTTGGTGAACAACTGGCGCGAATACCGCAGCGTCAGCGGTGGCCGCTTCACCAGTTCGCGGGCCAACTCCCAAGCACGGTCGAGCAGTTGATCCTTGGGCAGCACCTCATTGACGACGCCCCACTCTTTGGCCTCGTGCGCACCGAGCTTCAGTCCGGTCAGCAGGAAGTAGCGGGCGCGGGTGTGGCCGGCCAGGTAGCTCCAAATGACATGCTGTCCGTCGCCTGGCACCTGACCGCGCGGAAAGTGCGACGCATCCTGGAAGTACGCATCCTCGGAGGCGAGCACGATGTCGCCCATCAGTGGTACCTCGGAATGCATATTGCACGGGCCGTTCACCGCGCTGATCATCGGAACATCGATATCGAGCACGTTGGTGATGAGATGACGGGCGTACCAGGCCTTTTCATCCAGCTTCAGCAATCCGCGAGTGTCTGGCATCAACTGGTATACGGGAGTCTCGACAGGGTCGCCGTTGGGCATCCGACCCCAATTCGCGTTGTAGTTCTGGCCGGTGCCGGTGTGAATCAGCACCTTGATCTCGCGGTCTCCGGCGATGTCGGCGAAGGCGTCAGACATATCGTCGTGGGCCCGCCAGCTCCAGACCAGGCTGTCACCGTCGGTATGGCACTGCATGAACAGAATGCCGTCGTCGGTCAGCTCGAACTTGTAGTTGGCATAGCTGTTTTGGTATTCGGTGAATCTCGATCGTTTGGCCATATTCCTCCGGTTCCTCCTGTCAATACCTCACGTACCGGTCAAACGCGCCACGATGGGCGCAAATCTCTCGGCCTGCCACTGCTGAACGGTGATGTAGTTGGTGCCGAACGTCTCTCGACGTTCCTCCAGCGTCTCGGCAATGGCGTCCGGCGGGCCGACCAACACGTTCGGGTGATCTCGCAGGACCTCGAGCGCCATGCCGGTCTTCGTCGCCATACGTTCGTAGGTGTCTTCGGTGTCGGCGAGCGAATCGATGACCGAAACGAAGAAGGGGGAGGTCTCGATGTCGAAGTCACCGATCCTGGTGCCCGCCGCGGCACGGACGTAGTCGAACCGCCGGACGGCCTCCTCCTGCGGTGTCAACCCGTCGTCGTTGCGCACCGAGAACGGCACGGTGTTGATGCTGACGATGTCGGCCTCTCGACCCGCAAAGGTCAGCACCCGCTTACCTCCGCCGCCGATCATGATCGGCGGATGCGGGCGTTGTACGGGCTGCGGGGTGCCCTGATAACCGTGGACGTTCACGTAGGTGCCCGTACACGCGAGTTGCGCGCCGGCGCAGTGCGCCTTGATGAGCGCGATGACCTCCTTCAACTTCGCAATCCGTCTGCCGGGTGTGTCGAAGTACAGCCCCATCGCGTCGTACTCGACGCCGCTCCAGCCTGCCCCGATGCCGAGCTCGAGTCGGCCGTCGGACAGCAGGTCGAGCGTCGCGGCCTCCTTGGCCAGCACGGCCGGCACGTGATAGTCGATGCAGAACACCCGGCACCCGACGCGCAGCGTCTTGGTGTGGGCGGCAGCAGCGGCGATCGCGGCAATCGGCGCGAGATCCTGGCGTGGGGTGCGCGCGGCCTGCTGGGCCGGCCCGGGGCCGAGGTAGTGATCGGCGAGGAAAAGCGTGGAGTAGCCCAGTTGCTCGACCTTGCGTACGAATTCGCGCCACTCACGCGCTCCCGACGCGTTCGTCGCCTGGATCGCGAAGCGGAACGGCTGGGAGTCCACAGCCGAGAGAGTACTCGCTATTGCCACATAAGTATACGGTTTTGTATATTTATGTCATGACCGAAACTGTGGCGCTCAGCGCGGAGTTCGGCGCAGAACTCGTCGACGTCACCGATGCCGACAGCCTGCTGGGCGATGCGGTGCTGGCGCAGTGCCGAGAAGCGCTGAAATGGCGTGGGGTACTTCTGATCCGGGGCGCCCATTTCGACGACGACACCCAGCTGGCGTTCAGTAGGAAATTCGGGGGAGAGGGCGGCATCCCCGGCGGCAAGGAGCTTTCCACCATCTCGATGGACAAGAAGGTGAACAAGCTCGCCGAGTATCTCAAGGGCGCGTTTCACTGGCACCTCGACGACACCACCAGTGACGTCCCGTCGCGCGCGACGATGCTGACCGGACGACGATTGTCCGCCGAGGGCGGCGGCACCGAGTTCGCGAACACCTACCTCGCCTACGAGAACCTGCCGGCCCACGAGCGCAAGCGGTACGCAGGGTTGCGCGTGGTGCACAGTTTCGAAGCCGCCCAGCGCAGGGTCAACCCCGACCCCAGCGAGGAAGAGCTGGCCATCTGGCGCGCCGTGCCCAGCCACGAGAGCTCGCTGGTCTGGAAGCGCCGCGACGGCCGCAGATCGCTGGTCATCGGGGCGACCGCCGACCACATCGTCGGCATCCCCGCCGACGAGAGCCGCGCCCTGCTCGACGAGCTGTTGGCGTGGGCGACGCAGTCACGGTTCTGCTACGCCCACGGATGGAGCGTCGGCGACGCGGTGTTGTGGGACAACACCGCCGTGCTCCATCGCGCACTGCCGTACGACCTGTCGTCGGATCGCATGCTCCGGCGAACCCACATCAAGGGTCGGGAGGCCTGGGCGTGAAAACAGCACTCGTCACCGGCGGGGCGTCGGGTATCGGCCGCGCCATCGCCGACCGGCTGCGGGTCGACGGCAACCACGTGGCCACGATTGACCTCACGGCGTCCGACACCGAGTTCAGCTACGTCGCCGATGTCACCGACCGCGGCCAGATCGACACCGCGCTCGACGCGGTGCGAAGCGTCCTCGGGCCGATCACCATCCTGGTGAACGCCGCAGGCATGACCTCCTTCCGGCGATTCACCAACCTCACCTCCGCTGAGTGGTCCAAGGTCATCGACGTCAACCTCAACGGGGTCTTCCACGTCACCCAGACCGTGCTGCCCGACATGCTGGATGCGGGGTGGGGCCGCATCGTGAACATCTCGTCGTCCAGCACACACTCCGGCTCGCCCTACCAATCCGCCTACGTTGCGGCCAAGTCGGCAGTCAACGGGCTCACGAAAACCCTTGCGCTGGAATACGGTCCGCGCGGCATCACCGCCAACGTCGTGCCGCCCGGTTCGATCGACACCCCGATGTTGCGCGACGCCGAGGAGAAGGGTCTGCTCGGTGGATCCATCGAGGACATCGCCGCGCGCATTCCGGTGCGCCGGATCGGCATACCCGAGGACATCGCCGCGACGTGCTCGTTTCTCATCTCCGAGGAGGCCGGCTACATCACGGGGCAGATCGTCGGCGTCAACGGCGGCCGTTGCACCTAGCCCAGGGAGAACCATGCATCGCCACACAGAGCTTTTCATCGACGGACGGTGGACACCACCGAGTACCGATGCCGTGATCGAGACCGTCTCACCTCACACCGAGCAGGTGATGGGGCAGGCTCCTGTCGCGGCACCGGCCGACGTGGATCGCGCCGTCGCGGCCGCGCGTACCGCGTTCGACGACGGGCCTTGGCCACGGCTCGATCCCACCGAACGCATCGCGGCCGTCGAGAGGTTCGCGGTGCTCTACAAGGAACGCCGCGCCGAGATGGCCGAGCTGATCTCGGCCGAGATCGGGGCCCCGATCGCGTTCGCCAAACGTGTTCAGGCGCAGCTGCCGCTGATGGCGATGGCCGCGTTTGTCAAGATGGCCGGCGAGTACCCATGGAATGAGTCGCGGCCCGGCTTCTACGGCAAGGACATTCGCATCGCCAGACAACCCGTCGGCGTGGCGGCCGCCATCGTGCCGTGGAACATGCCGCAGTTCCTGATCGTCGGCAAGGTCATCCCCGCGTTGCTCGCCGGGTGCACCGTCGTGGTCAAGCCGGCGCCGGAGGCGGCACTGGATGCGTTGCTCTTCGCGGAGATCGTCGCGGCTGCCGACCTGCCGCCCGGCGTCGTGAACGTCGTCACGGGCGACCGTGAGACGGGTGCCCACCTGGCGGCCCATCCCGGTGTCGAGAAGGTGTCGTTCACGGGTTCGACCGCCGCCGGTCGCCAGGTGGCGGTGGCGTGCGCCGAGGGGCTCAAACAGGTGACCCTCGAACTCGGCGGCAAGTCCGCGGCGATCGTGCTCGACGATGCCGACCCTGCGGCGACGGCAACGGCCATCCGGATGGCCAGCCTCGCCAACAGCGGACAGGTGTGCAACGCGCTCAGCCGGGTCCTCGTCCCCGCGTCGCGGGCAGGTGAATTCGTCGGCGCGCTCGAAGCCGAGCTCACACGTCTTTCGGTGGGCGACCCGTCGGATCCCGCCACGGAGATCGGCCCGTTGGTCGCCCAACGCCAACAGAGCAGGGTCCGCGACTACATCGAGGACGGTCAGCGCGAGGGTGCCCGCCTGGTGTGCGGCGGCAGCGCGCTACCAGACGGGATCACCCGCGGCTGGTATGTGCGTCCGACGCTGTTCACCGAGGTGCGCAACGACATGCGGATCGCCCGTGAGGAAATCTTCGGCCCGGTGCTCACCGTGATCCCGTACCGGGACGAGGCGGAGGCCATCACGATCGCCAACGACTCCGACTACGGACTGGCCGGCGCGGTGTTCACCGCGGACTCCGCCAACGGGCTGGCGATCGCCTCCCGCATCCGCGCCGGGTCGTTCGGGGTGAACGAGGGGTACATCATGGATCCGCTTGCGCCGTATGGCGGTGTGAAGGCCAGCGGCTTCGGCCGGGAGTTCGGGCGCGAAGGGCTCGACGGCTATCTGGCCAGTCAGTCGATCTCGCAGGCTATCGGGGCATGACGCCGCGAAGGAACAATCGCACCGCGAACTGGAGGTGACGCTCCTGCTGCTTCTTGGACCGGAACACGCCGAAGTCCGCCATCCGGGCGGGCACCGCCTCGACCATCGCGAGGAAATGCTCGGCCGCGAGTTCGAGATCGTCGACCTTGATGGTTCCGCGTTCCTCGTAGCGTCGTAACAAGTCGGTGACCGCACGTTGGCGACCCGCCCACATCATCGACTCAGCGGAGACGTTGAATTCCGGGAACTGTGCGGCCTCGTTGAACGCGATGCGCTTGAGGCGCACGTTCTCTGGATGCGTCGCACGGGTCAACGCAATGCGTCCGACAGCCAGTAGCGCCGTCTCGAGGTCATCCTCTTCGGCGACATCGATCGACCCGTCATCGGTGTAACGCGCCAGCGCCCAGGGGATCACGTCGGCGAACACCGCCCGCTTGTCGGGGTAGCGCGCATACAGCGACCGCTTGGTGATGCCCGCTGCCCGCGCGATGGCCTCCATACTGGCTCCGGCATAACCCATTTCGAGGAATGTCGCCACGGCGGCCTCGCGGACCGCGAGGTCGAGCTTCTTCGCCTCGGCCTGCGTCGGCCTGCCGCGTCGTGTCGCCATCGATTCAATGGTACGGCGACAAAGGGGATAAGCGGCGCCCTTCGCCGGCCGTCCGGGTGTGGTGACGCGTCACGAGAGCGCAGCGGCGATTTCGTCGAACGCGGCGATGGTCGGGAACAGCTTGGTCGCATCTTGCGGCAGCGGCCAACTCGACAGCTTGGCCGCCACCAGCCCGGCGGCTCGGTTGACGTAGATCATCTGACCGTGAATCCCCAAGCACAACAACACATTGTTGCCGGGATAGGGAAACCAGCACTGGTCGCGATACATGCCCCCTGGCATGCGGTTGTCGTCCGGACTCTCGGCGAACGCGGCGCGTGAATCGATTCCGCCGTCGAACGTGTCGGCGATCCACGCCGGCGAGACCACCTGCTCGCCCGTCAGGGAGGTCCCGCCGTTGAGATACAGCGAGCCGAACCGGGCGAGGTCACGCAGACAGGCGTTGATGCCGCCGTCGAACATGCCCGTCCCGACCGTGTCGACGGCGATCGTCGCGTTGTTCTCCGTGCCGAGCTTGCTCCAGAGCAGCGCAGACATCAGGTCGGGCATCCGCAGCCCGCCGGCCGCCTCGCAGACCCACCCCAGGATGTCCGTCTCGCACGAGCGGTATTGAAACGGCCCGCCATGCGGCCCGGCCTGTCGCAGGGTGAGCAGGTAGTCGTACATGGTGGACGGTAGGTCCGGCACCGTGCGCGGCGCCCAACCGATGGCTTGCTCGAGCAGCCGCACCTCGGCCGACGGGTTGAGATAGTCCTCGGAGAACGCGATGCCGGAGCGCATGTCCAGGATGTGCTGGACGGTCGCACCTGCGTAGCCCGAGCCGGCGAGGGCGGGCACATAGTGCGTGACCTGGGCGTTGACGTCGAGTGCACCATTGCTGACCAGCGCACCCGCCACCATGCCGACCAACGACTTGCTGACCGACATCAACAGGTGCGAGGTGGCGGCGGTCATGCCGCTGTAGTACTGCTCGCTGAGCACGCGGCCGCGATGGGTGACGATCCAGCCGTCGGTCGCCGTCGCCGCCATGACGTCGCCGACCGTGGTTCGCCGGCCATTTGTGTTGTCGTACAGGGGGATATCGGAAAGCCCGGTGAGATCGGATGCCAACTCGGCGACCGGGCCGACCCCACGCGAGATCACGGCCGTCGGCAGGAAGTCCGCGACATGCTGAAACGTCCAGTGCAGATGCGACGCAGACTGCCAGTTGTCCAGCGTGACATCCGTGGGCACCCGCCCGGTGTTGCCTCCCAGCACCATGGCGACGAGACTAGCTCAGCCGGACTTGACCCCTGGGTTTCTCTTCGGTGTTGCCGGTTCGGCAACCGGTACACCTGCGTATTAGGCGCGTATCGAGTAGATCAGGTGTCGTGCGCTAATGGCCAGCGACGATTTGCCCGAGCCCGAGTCGACCTGAAGTCGTCCCTTCGTCACCACCACGCCGAGGTCAGCCCCTTTCCAGCGGTAGTCGCCGGGCCCGTAGATGCGCAGGAAGAACGCCTCGGATTCGTTCTGCAGCTGGTGCCAGTCCAGCGCCGAGCGGCGGAACACCAAAGTGCCGGTCGCGTCCAGTGAGTACTGCCCGGTGCGCGGCGTGGCGGTCAGTCGCTGCACGACATCGTCCGTCTCCTTCATCAC
>CAZOIX010000031.1:0-13447 GCA_964579685.1 uncultured Mycobacterium sp. | reverse complement strand
GGACCCACTCCGATTCAGGAGATCTCGCGAATCATCGCGAAATCATTGCCCACCAAGGCTGTTGACCCGGCACCGGTGAGCTAACGCAGCCCCGTGCCGCGCTTGCGCGCGGTGTCGACCATGGTGGCAAGCAGCGTCGGATAGTCGACTCCGCTGGCCGCCCACATCCTCGGGTACATCGAGATGGTGGTGAATCCCGGCATGGTGTTGATCTCGTTGATGAGCGGGCCGTCCTCGGTGAGGAAGAAGTCGACCCGGGCCAGACCCTGGCAGTCGATGGCCTGGAATGCCCGAATCGACAACTGGCGCACCTCATCTGCGACACGGTCGTCGACCTTGGCGGGCACATCCAGTTCCGCAGCATCTTCGAGGTACTTCGTCGCGAAGTCATAGAACGAGTCCTCGCGTCCACGCACACCGGCCACCCGGATCTCACCGACAGTGCTTGCCTCGATCCGGCCGTCTGGGAATTCCAGTACACCGCACTCCAATTCACGTCCGGCGATCGCCGCCTCGACGATCACCTTGGGATCGTGGCGCCGGGCCAGCTCGATCGCCGCAGGCAACTGGTCCCACGCTGTCACGCGGCTCACCCCGATTGAGGACCCTCCGCGGGCAGGTTTGACGAACACCGGTAGCCCGAGCCGTTCGCGGTCCTCGAAATCCAGTGTCTCCTGCCGCGGTCGCAGCACCCCGTAGCCGCCGATGGGCAATCCCTCCGCGGCCAACAGCTTCTTGGTGAACTCCTTGTCCATGCCCGACGCGCTGGCGAGTACGCCGGCGCCGACGTACGGCACCCCCGCCAGCTCCAGCAACCCCTGAATGGTGCCGTCTTCGCCGTAGGGACCGTGCAGCACCGGGAACACCACGTCGACCGCGTCCAGTACCTGTCCCGCGCCCCCGCCGAGAGCCAACAGCTCACCGCCTCGACCCGGGTCGGGCGTCAGGGCCAGCTCCGTGCCCGATGTGGCGGTGACCTGCGGTAACCGTCCATCGGTGATGGCGAGGGTGTCGGGCTCGGCATCGGTGAGCATCCACGCCCCCTCAGGGGTGATGCCGACGGCGACCACCTCGAACCGTGCCGGATCGAGATTGCGCAGGATGCTGCCTGCGGAAACGCAGGAAATCGCATGTTCGGAGCTGCGCCCGCCGTACACGACGGCGACGCGGATACGTCGTGTCGCGTCGGGCTCCTTGGGGGCAGTCACAACCTAGAGAGGCTACCGCCCAGCCCCGATGCAGGCCGCGTCAACGCCCTGAGCTGCGATTTTACCGGAGAGCCTGCTCGAAATCACTGATCAGATCGTCCGTGTCCTCGATGCCCAGCGAGATGCGCGCGAAGCCGTCACTGACCAGATCACCCCAGCGGGCGCGGCGGTCGACCGATGTGTGGATGCCTCCGAAGCTGGTCGATGCGATGAGAAGGTCGCTGCGTTCGACGAGCTGGTGCACGGCGTGCGCGTTCTCCAGCTCGACGGCGACCAGCCCGCCGAACCGCTTCATCTGTAGCGATGCGACCTGGTACGACGGATCGTCGGGCAAACCCGGATAGCGGACTGATCTCACCGCCGGATGGGCCCGCAGCATCACGGCGAGGGACTGCGCGTTCTGGCACTGGCGTTCGAACCGCAGCCCGGCGCTGCCCAGGCTTCGCAGCACCAGCCACGCTTCGAACGGGCCGAGGATCGGACCGGCGAGCAGGCGATCCTGTTCGACCGCGGCCATCAGCTCAGCGTGACTGCCTGCGACGTATCCCGCGATGAGATCGCTGTGTCCCGACAGCGCTTTCGTGGCGCTGGCCACCACGAGATCGGCGCCCAGAGACAGCGGTTGCTGGCCGAGCGGCGTCGCGGTGGTGTTGTCGACGACGAGTATCGAACCCCTGCGCCTGCAGTCCATCGCCAACCGGTGCAGGTCGACGACATCGAGCCCGGGGTTGGCCGGGGTCTCGGCGAGCACAACGTCGGCGTCGGACGCCGCGGCGGACATCGCGGAGCACGTCGCTTCGACGATCGTGACCCCTTGTGGTGCAAGGTATTCCTGTGCGTAGCGGCGTACTTGGTTGTAGCCGTCGGCTGGCACCACAAGCTTTCGGCCCGGTTTGGTGAGGACCCGCAACACCGAAGTGATCGCGGCCATGCCGGAGCCGAACGTCAACGCCGCGGACGCTCCTTCGAGCTCAGCGAGCGCCGATTCCAGTTGGCGCCAATTCGGATTCGAGTAGCGCCCGTAGGCGTCAAGTGGTGCCGACTCGTCGGTCGACAGATGGTAGGTCGAGGCCGGCACTGGCGCCGGTGCGACCGGATTACCTGGAATCGGTTCTGATCCAACGGCTTTCACGCTGCGCGTGGAATCGCCATACCGGCCATCCATCGCCTACTCCGCTTTGGTGCTGCGCCCGAGCAAGAGCGTGACCGCCTCGTCGACCGATGCGCCCTTGTGGCAGACGCGATGCACGGCGTCGGTGAGCGGCATCTCGACGTCGTAGCTGCCCGCAAGCGCCAGAATGGACTGACACGACGCCACTCCCTCTGCGACGTGTCCCTCCGCGGCGCGCAGCGCCGATTCCATCGTGCCGCCCTTGCCCAACCGCTCGCCGAAAGTACGGTTGCGGGAATGTGGTGATGTGCATGTGGCAATCAGGTCGCCGACGCCGGCGAGACCCGCCAGAGTTGCCGGCTTGGCGCCCAACGCTATTCCGAGCCGCATGATCTCGGCGAGCCCGCGGGTGATGATGGCCGCCGCCGTGTTCTCCCCCAGCCCCACTCCCGCTGCCATCCCCGACGCCAGCGCTATGACGTTCTTGCATGCACCACCGACTTCAGCGCCGATGACATCGGCGTTGGTATACGGCCGGAAGTATCCGGTCGAGAACGCGCGCTGCAACGTCACCGCCCGCGCGGAGTCGCTGCAGGCCACGACGGTGGCAGCCGGTTGTTCGTCCGCGATCTCGCTGGCGAGGTTCGGACCGGAGATCACCGCGACTCGCGCCGGATCGGCCCCAGTGACCTGCACGATCACCTGGCTCATCCGCATCAATGTGTCCAGTTCGATGCCCTTGGCCAGGCTCACCAGCGTTGCGTCCGCACCGATCAGAGCGGCCCACTGCTCGAGATTGGACCTCAACGTCTGGGCGGGCACGGCAAGCAGGACGGTGCACGCCCCGCTGAGCGCTTCGGCTGGATCACAGGTCGCGCGGATCGTGGCGGGTAGTTCGGCGTCGCCGAGGTAGGAAACGTTGCGATGTGTGGTGTTTATCTCCTCGGCCAGTTCGGGGCGACGGGCCCACAGCCTCACCTCGTTGCCTGCGTCTGCCAGGACTTTGGCCAGCGCCGTACCCCATGCTCCGGCGCCCAGCACCGCCGCGTCGACCACGCCTTCACCCTAGCGCCATGCGCTCTGCTGGCAGGATGACGCTCATGGGCGGGTCACCGGAGGCCGATGTGGGGCTGCTGATCGCCGTCAAGCGGCTGGCCGCTGCCAAGACCCGGCTGGCGCCGATCTTCTCGGCGGCCACACGCGAAGGCGTCGTGCTGGCCATGCTGGTCGACACCCTCGCAGCCGCCTCGGCGGTGCCTGCGGTGCAGTCGATCACCGTGGTGACACCGGACGATGTCGCCGGTGACGCCGCCCGTCAGCTCGGCGCACGGGTACTCGCCGACCCGACCCCTGCGGGCCATCGAAACCCACTCAACAACGCCATTGCCGCCGCGGAGAGGACGGTTCGTACAGAGACGTCGAACATCGTTGTGCTCCAAGGGGATCTGCCGGCCTTGCAGCCCCAGGAACTTGCTGAGGCCATCGCGGCCGCTCGTGGGTACCCCCGCAGCTTCGTCGCGGATCGCCATGGCACGGGCACCTCGACGTTGATCGCCTTCGGCGTCGGGCTGGATCCGCAGTTCGGCCCAGATTCGGCACAGCGTCATCGCCATTCGGGTGCCATCGAGTTGACCGGCGCGTGGCCCGGCCTGCGCTGTGACATCGACACGCCCGATGACCTGTTGGTCGCGCGTCGCCTTGGCGTCGGGACGACAACCGCGCAGGCCATCGCCGGTGCCAGGTAACAGTTGTTTCATCACGGTGGCAGCGCGCCTACTTGATAGGGAATCATCTGAGGAATGACGGAAGCCGATACCGAGATCCTCGAGACCGACTCCGGGTCGACGGCCGAACGGGCGCACCCGTCGGTACGTCCGGGGCCGCTGCCGTCTGACGATTCGGCGGCACCGGAGGCCCCACCGGCGGCGACGCCACAGGCCGTCGACAACGCGCTGCCAGAAGACCGCTACCTCAACCGCGAGCTGAGCTGGCTCGACTTCAACGCACGGGTGCTCGCGCTCGCGGCCGACCCCTCCCTGCCACTGCTGGAACGGGCGAAGTTCCTTGCGATCTTCGCGTCGAACCTCGACGAGTTCTACATGGTGCGCGTCGCCGGCCTGAAACGGCGCGATGAGATGGGGTTGTCGGTGCGGTCCGCCGACGGCCTGTCGCCGCGGGAACAGCTGCGTCGAATCAATGAGCGCACTCAGCAGATCTCCAGCCGGCACGCGCATGAATTCCTCGACTCGGTGCGGCCTGCGCTCGCCGACGAGGGGATCCTGATCGTCACGTGGGCCGACGTCGACGAAGACGAGCGCTCGCGCCTGTCGACGTATTTCCATGAACAGGTGTTCCCGGTGCTGACACCCCTGGCGGTCGATCCCGCACACCCGTTCCCCTTCGTGAGCGGGCTGAGCCTGAACCTCGCCGTCACCGTGCGGCAACCCGAGGACGGTGGGCAGCACTTCGCGCGAATCAAGGTGCCCGACAACGTCGATCGCTTCGTCGAGTTGGCGCGCCGCGAGGGCACGGCCGATATCGTGCGGTTCCTGCCGATGGAAGAACTCATCGCGGCATTCCTTCCGGTCCTGTTTCCCGGCATGGACATCGTCGAGCACCACGCCTTCCGCATCACCCGCAACGCGGACTTCGAGGTCGAAGAGGACCGTGACGAAGACCTCTTGCAGGCACTGGAGCGAGAACTGGCGCGACGTCGCTTCGGTTCGCCGGTTCGCCTCGAGGTGTCCGACGATATGACCGAGAGCATGCTCGAGTTGCTCTTGCGCGAACTCGACGTGGACACCGGCGATGTGATCGAGGTACCGGGCCTGCTCGACTTGTCGTCGCTCTGGCAGATCTACGGCCAGGACCGCCCGTCGCTCAAGGACCGTCCGTTCGTGCCTGCGACTCCGCCGGCATTCGGCGAGCGGGAAACCCCCAAGAGCATCTTCTCGACGCTGCGCGACGGCGACGTGCTGGTGCACCACCCTTACGATTCGTTCTCCACCACGGTGCAGCGGTTCATCGAGCAGGCCGCTGCCGATCCCAACGTGCTGGCCATCAAGCAGACGCTGTACCGGACGTCGGGTGATTCACCCATCGTCAACGCGCTGATCGACGCCGCCGCAGCAGGAAAACAGGTTGTCGCGTTGGTGGAGATCAAGGCGCGCTTCGACGAGCAGGCCAATATCAAATGGGCGCGCACCCTGGAACGTGCGGGCGTGCACGTGGTCTACGGACTGGTCGGGCTGAAGACACACTGTAAGACCTGCCTCGTGGTACGCCGCGAGGGATCGACGATTCGGCGCTACTGCCACATCGGTACCGGCAACTACAACAGCAAGACTGCGCGCCTCTACGAGGACGTCGGCTTGCTGACGGCCGCACCGGACATCGGCGCCGACCTCACCGATCTGTTCAACTCGCTCACCGGCTATTCGCGAAAAGAGTCCTACCGCAACCTGTTGGTCGCGCCCTTCGGTGTCCGCAGGGGGATCATCGAGCGGATCGAACGAGAGATCGCCGCAAGACAGTCGGGCGCCGACGCCGGCATTCGACTCAAGGCCAACGCACTGGTCGACGAGCAGGTGATCGACGCGCTCTATCGGGCGTCACAGGCCGGTGTCCGCGTCGAGGTCGTGGTTCGCGGCATCTGTGCATTGCGTCCCGGCGTGGACGGATACTCCGAAAACATCACGGTGCGCTCGATTCTGGGCCGATTCCTCGAGCACTCGCGGATTATTCACTTCCGCGCCACCGATGAGTTCTGGATCGGCAGCGCCGACATGATGCATCGTAATCTGGATCGACGGGTCGAGGTGATGGCACAAGTCAAGGATCCGAGGCTGACTTCGCAGTTGAACGATGTCTTCGAATCCGCCCTCGACCCCTCCACGCGGTGCTGGGAGTTGGATATGGACGGTAAGTGGACGGCATCACCGCAAGAAGGTCGGACGGTCCGCGACCACCAGGTGTCGTTGATGGAACTCCACCGGCAACCTTGAGATCCGTCGGCCGTGCGCAGTCCGGGGCGCGAATGAACAGCAGGAGTTGAGGTGCCGAAGGAGTTCCCTTCCGACGCTGTTCGGGCGACCGACGCGGTTCTCGCCGCCGGCGCCGTGTTGTGGCGCCCCGGCACTCCTCTCGCCGAACCCGAGGTCGCGATCATTCACCGACCCCGATACGACGATTGGTCACTGCCCAAGGGCAAGGTCGATCCCGGCGAAACCGAACCCGTGACCGCCGTGCGCGAGGTGGAAGAGGAGACCGGCTATCAATCGCATCTCGGTCGGCGCCTCGCCGCCGTGAGCTATCCCGTCGACCAGAGCATCAAGAAGGTGCGGTACTGGGCGGCCCGCGTCACCGGCGGCGAGTTCAGCCCCAATGCCGAAGTCGACGAACTCAAGTGGCTGCCTGTCGCCGAAGCGGTGAAGGCACTCGGCTACCCGCACGACCGAAAGGTCCTTCGCCGCTTCGTGAAGCTGCCGGCCGACACCAAGACGGTGCTGGTTGTCCGGCACGGCACCGCAGGAAGCAAGTCGCGTTACAAGGGCGACGACCGCAACCGCCCGTTGGACAAGCACGGTCGCGCCCAAGCCGAGTCTCTCGTCGGACAACTGCTGGCCTTCGGGGCCGACACACTCTATGCCGCCGACCGGACGCGCTGTCAGCAGACGCTCGAACCGTTCGCCGAAGAACTCGGCGCCACGATTCAGACTGAGCCGCTGCTGACCGAGGAGGCTTATGCGGAAAACCGCAAGGCGGTACGCAGCCGCTTCCTCGACATCGCCGCGGCCGACGGCACGCCGGTGATCTGCTCACAGGGCAAGGTGATTCCCGACTTCATCTCGTGGTGGTGTGAACGCGATGGCGTACGCCCGGACAAGTCGCGCAACCGCAAGGGGAGCACATGGGTGATGTCCTTATTCGACGGGCGCCTGGTCGCCGCCGACCATATCGGCAGTCCGCTCGCCCTGAGAAAATAACGTCCTACTCAGACGGCAGTCCCGGGCAGAGCCGTCATATGCCGTGACGCACAAACACGCCGTGGGTCGCATGACCCACGGCGTGTTCGTTGCTGAACTTACCGACGGCCCTTCTTGGCGGGAGCGCGCTTCACAGCCTTCTTGGCCGGGGCACGCTTCACAGCCTTCTTGGCCGCAGTGCGCTTCACGGCCTTCTTGGCCGGGGCACGCTTGGCGGTCTTCTTGGCTGCTGCCTTCTTGACGGTCTTCTTGGCTGCTGCCTTCTTCACCGTCTTCTTGGCTGCGGTGCGCTTCACAGCCTTCTTGGCAGGCGCCTTCTTGGCTGCCGTGCGCTTGGCTGCCTTCTTGGCCGGAGCCTTCTTGGCCGCCTTCTTGGCCGCCGTCTTCTTCACGGCCTTGCGGGCACCGCCCGCAGTCACACCACGCTTCACTGCTGGTCCTTCCGCTGGGAGGCGCTGCGCGCCAGAGACAACCGCTTTGAATTGAGCACCGGGCCGGAATGCCGGCACGGACGTTGGCTTGACTTTGACGGTCTCGCCGGTGCGCGGGTTGCGCGCAACGCGGGCGGCGCGACGGCGCTGTTCGAAAACACCGAAGCCGGTAATGGTGACGCTGTCACCCTTGTGAACCGCACGCACGATGGTGTCGACGACGTTCTCCACCGCTTCTGTTGCCGACCGACGATCCGAGCCCATTTTCTCCGTCAGTGCGTCGATGAGCTCCGCTTTGTTCATGCAAAACCTCCGAAAACCAGTAGCCCACTTTGGGCCGACTAGAGGACACGGTAAACCCAATGGCTACTGATTTCCAAGAGCCACGCGCAATTTCAGGAGAATCTAGCGAACTTTCTTGCCCCCCTTGAGCTCCTGTCGGGGGTCGAAATAACCGCGTTCCGTGATGACGATTTCGGCTCGCGGCGCCGTTTCGTCACGCTGGCAGAGTGCGTGGCTTCCAGCTCGGACGACGCGATTCATACGCCTCGATTTCATCGCATTTCCGCAGCGTAATGCCTATATCGTCGAGCCCTTCGAGAAGTCGCCAAGCGGTGTAGTCGTCAATGTTGAACGGCACCATGACCGTTCCCGCGACGACGTTCCGATCTTGAAGATTCACAGTGATTTCCATGCCGGGATGCTCCTCGATGAGCTTCCACAAAAGTTCGACATCATCTTGGGCGACTTGCGCCGCCAAGAGCCCCGCCTTGCCCGCGTTGCCCCGAAAAATGTCCGCGAAGCGAGACGAGATGACGACTTTGAATCCGTAGTCCATGAGCGCCCAGACGGCGTGCTCGCGCGATGAGCCGGTGCCGAAATCCGGGCCCGCCACCAACACCGACCCCTTGTCGAACGGCGAAAGATTCAACACGAACGTCGGGTCGGCACGCCATGCCGCGAACAATCCGTCCTCGAAACCCGTTCGGGTTACCCGCTTCAAATAGACCGCGGGGATGATCTGGTCGGTATCGACATTCGATCGCCGAAGCGGCACACCGATGCCTGTGTGAGTGCGAAATGGTTCCATCACGGTCCCCTATGAGTCAGTCAGATCGGCGGGCGAGGACAACGTGCCCCGCACGGCGGTGGCCGCGGCAACTGCGGGCGAAACCAAATGGGTTCGGCCACCCTTACCCTGGCGCCCTTCGAAATTTCGGTTCGACGTCGATGCGCAGCGCTGGCCCGGGGACAGTTGATCTGGATTCATTCCAAGACACATCGAGCAGCCGGCCTGTCGCCACTCGGCGCCGGCGGCGGTGAAGATCTCGCCGAGACCCTCTGATTCGGCTTGAGCGCGCACCCGCATCGAACCGGGCACGATGAGCATCCGCACGCCGTCGGCGATCCTGCGACCGTTGAGCACGTCGGCGACCACCCGGAGATCCTCGATGCGACCGTTCGTGCACGAGCCCACGAAAACGGTGTCGACCGAGATGTCACGCATCGCTGTTCCGGGTCGAAGATCCATGTACGCCAATGCTTTTTCGGCAGATTGACGCTCTCCGTCGTCGAACATCAATTCGGGATCTGGCACCGATGCCGACAGCGGGACGCCCTGGCCGGGATTGGTTCCCCACGTGACGAACGGGCTCAAAGCCGACGCGTCGATGTAGACCTCGGTGTCGAACTCGGCGCCGTCGTCGGTCCGCAAGTCCCGCCACGCCGCGACCGCGGCATCCCAGTCGGCGCCCTGCGGCGCGTGCGGACGGCCACGCAAGAACTCGAAGGTTGTCTCGTCGGGCGCGACCATGCCTGCGCGTGCTCCGGCCTCGATGCTCATGTTGCAGATCGTCATGCGACCCTCCATCGACAGCGATTCGATGGCGCTGCCGCGGTATTCGATGACGTAGCCTTGTCCCCCACCGGTACCGATCTTCGCGATCACCGCGAGGATGATGTCCTTCGCGCTCACGCCGACGGGAAGCCGGCCGTCGACATTGACCGCCATCGTCTTGAACGGCCGCAGGGGTAGCGTCTGCGTGGCGAGCACATGCTCGACCTCCGAAGTACCGATGCCCATGGCAATCGCGCCGAACGCACCGTGAGTCGAGGTGTGACTGTCGCCGCACACCACCGTCGTGCCGGGCTGGGTCAGTCCCAACTGCGGCCCGATGATGTGCACGATGCCTTGTTCGGCGTCGCCCATCGAGTGCAGGCGAATGCCGAACTCCTCGCAATTGCGACGCAGCGTCTCGACCTGAGTACGCGAGACCGGGTCGGCGATCGGTTTGTCGATGTCGACCGTCGGCACATTGTGGTCCTCGGTGGCGATGGTCAGATCGGGCCGGCGGACCGGGCGTCCGTTGAGCCGAAGGCCGTCGAAAGCCTGCGGGCTGGTCACCTCATGCACGAGGTGCAAATCGATGTAGATGAGGTCCGGCTCGCGTGCGGCGCCCTCACCGGAACCGTAGGCGACGACATGGTCGTCCCACACTTTTTCTGCCAGTGTGCGCGGCTTTTCTTCGGAGGCCATCTTGACTTTCTCACATTCCGGGAAGCTAGTATCTCCCTGTGAGACAGGATAGCGGCATCGGCGTGCTGGACAAAGCGGTGGGCGTGCTGCATGCGGTTGCCGACTCCCCGTGTGGACTCGCCGAGCTGTGCGAGCGCACCGGCCTGCCACGGGCTACCGCGCACCGGCTCGCCGCAGGCCTGGAAGTACACCGGCTGTTGATCCGGAATGCCGACGGCCGATGGCGACTCGGCCCCGGGCTCACCGAGTTGGCCGCACATGTCAACGACCCACTGTTGGCCGCGGGCGCCGTGGTGCTGCCGCGCCTGCGCGAGATCACAGGGGAAAGCGTCCAGCTGTACCGCCGTGAGGGCACTGCACGCATCTGTGTCGCAGCGTTGGAACCACCTGCCGGGCTTCGCGATACCGTTCCGGTCGGCGCGAGGTTGCCGATGACCGCCGGCTCCGGGGCCAAGGTACTGCTGGCCTATGCCGACGCCACGACCCAGCAGGCGGTGCTGCCAACGGCGAAGTTCACCGATCGGGCGCTGGTCGAAGTCCGCAAACGTGGTTGGGCACAAAGCGCCGCCGAGCGCGAGCCCGGAGTGGCCAGTGTCTCTGCGCCCGTGCGGGACTCTGCGGGCGCGGTCATCGCGGCGGTATCCGTGTCTGGGCCGATCGACCGAATGGGCCGTCGGCCCGGGGCGCGATGGGCTGCCGATCTGCTCGCCGCGGCCGACGCCCTCACCCGCCGGCTATAACCGCCAGCTCTGTTCCTCTACAGTCCGGTGGGATACGTCTCCGGAGTTTCGCCCGCTTCCCAGTGACTCGTGGTCTCGAGCGGTTCGAGTGCGCGCGTCCGGTCGATGTGGATGATCGCGTCGAACTGTTCACCCGGGCGTACGTGGTAGTAGTGGCTTTGGCGTTCGGTGGCCGGCTGGTAGATCACGCCGATCGCGCGTCCTAGCCGCACGGTGTCCAGCGGCTCCACCACGGCGTGACTGATCAATGGCGAGACAAGGAATTCGGGACGTTCCGTGGCGTGAAACAGCTCCTCCACACTGCCGTTGAAGGCAGGCCTGACGAACTTACGCTCGGCGATTCCGCCCCACTCGCTGGCCGCGGTCACGGTGCCCGAATAGGTGGTGAAGCCGATCAGCCGACAATCATCGCCGTACCGCTCACGGGCGAGCTGACCCACGGTGAGTTGGCCGTCGCCGCCGACCTCGGTCGCGCGCGCATCGCCGACATGGGAATTGTGTGCCCAGACGACGATCCGCGCCGGTTCGTTCTGGTGGCGATCCAGATGTCGCAACAGTGCTTGCAGCGTTTGCGCCATGTGCTGGTCACGAAGGTTCCACGACGTCACGCGACCACTGAACATCGAACGGTAATAGTGCTCGGCGTTGCTCACCACTTGCGCGTTCTGCTGTGCGTAGAACGCCTCGTCCTCGGCGATCAGGCCATCACGTCGCGCGTATTCCAGTGCTGTCTTCTGCATTTCGACCAACTGCTCGACAGCCTCACGCTCACATGACAAGCCGGCGCCGAACGCCGCGGCGAACCCATAGGCCTGGCCATCGTCTGCCGAGGTGTGATCGAAACAGGAATACCTCGCCCGGGCACGCGTGGCGGCCTGGGGATCGACATTGTCGAGATAGCCGATCACTTCCTGGATAGATCGATGAAGGCTGTAGAGATCCAGCCCGTAGAAGCCTGCCTCGCGCGCATCCATCGACCGGCAGCGCTGGTTGTGGTCGGCAAGCCAGTCGACGAAGTCGCGCACCACGACGTTGCGCCACATCCATGCGGGGAATCGCTCGAAGCCGCCGAGTGCGTCCTCGGAGGATCCATCCGTTCCGATGCCATGGACGTAACGGTTCACCCGGTAGGCGTCCGGCCAATCCGCTTCGGCGGCGACGGCGCAGAAGCCCTTGGTTTCGATCAGCCACTTGGTGATCTCGGCACGCGCCGAGTAGAACTCGTGCGTGCCATGGGAGCTTTCGCCGATCATCACGATGCGGGCGTCGCCGATGATCTCCTCGAGCGCCTCGAATGGCGGGACGCCACCCGGAGCGTCGATCGCCACGCGATCGATCGCCTCAGCGCTCGTCTCCTCGATGCGAATCTTGGCGGTGGCGAAACCCGTTGTGGGAGTGCCGAGGAGTTCACGCACCTCCTCGTCGCTCACCTGGCGAAAGTCCCAGAAGGACTCCCCGACGGCCAGGAACGGCGTGGGCATCGAGGCGCACACGACATCGTCGACCATCTGCGCGAACTCCCGGCAGGTCGATTCGGGAGCCGCAGGAACCGCGATGACGATCTCGGCAGGTTCCATGTCCCGCAGGGCATGCACCGCGGCAAACATGCTGGCCCCCGTCGCGAGGCCGTCGTCGACCAGGATCACCGTCTTGCCCACCACATCCAGCGGTGGACGTCCACCGCGATACGCCGCTTCGCGCCGGATCAGCTCACGCCCTTCACGTTCGGCAACGTCGCGCAGTTGCTGCGGTGTCATCCGCAGTGCGCGGAGCAGATCGTCGTTGACGACCACCCGGCCACCGCTGGCCAGGGCCCCGACGGCGAACTCCTCATGACTGGGCGCACCCAATTTGCGCACCACGAAGGCGTCGAGCGGCGCGCCGAGGGCGGCCGCCACCTCCCACGCCACCGGTATGCCACCGCGAGGAAGACCCAGCACGATAAGCCCTTCCCGGCCGCGATAGGCGCCGAGCAGGCTCGCCAGCACGCGTCCGGCTTCGCGGCGGTCCCGGAACACGCGCCGCGGCGTGCTCCGTGTTGTTCCAGGTGCCTGAGTCATCTCGGTTCTCCTGCCCGCCGGCCTCGACGTCAGCGTGAAAGTTTCTCCGGCTGGGCGGTCAGCGCCTCGATGTCCTCCGCCGATACGCTCAGTAGCCGCCTGCCCAGATCCGACACGGCTCGGGCGGCCGCGAGTTCATCGCCGATCTGTGCGATGTTCCGGTCAGAAGTGTCCAGGCGCGAGGTGCCGATGCCGACGATTTCCGTATCGCGCCACCGCAATTGCGCCTTCGCACGGGTCAGACCCTGACGTTCGTCGATTGACACCTCGACGGTCCACTTCTTGCGTACGTAATCGGAGTCGGTCGTGTTCATATCGGTCTTTCTCGAGATCCCGCCCACGTCACTTCGTGGCTGCGTCGTTTTCCTCCATACGA
>CAZOIX010000030.1:0-13489 GCA_964579685.1 uncultured Mycobacterium sp. | reverse complement strand
CCACCACCCCGAACCGAGCCATGGTGCTGGCGATGCGTCGGGCCGGCGTTCCTGCCGACTTATCCGATGCCGCAGGCACTTTTGTATGCAACCACCTGATGTACGGGATGCTGCACCACATCGCGACCAACAACTTGGCGATCCGCGCCGGCTGGATCCATCTGCCGTTGCTGCCCGAGGTCGCCGCTCTCGATCAGAACCTGGGCGCCCCGAGTATGTCGGCTGAAACGATGGCGACCGGCCTGGTGGCCGCCATCGAAACAGCTTTGACGCACACGGCCGACACCGCCGAACCATTCTTGTCGCGGCTGCAGACATAGCCGCCCTACAACGGTTGCGACAGCGCAACGAATCGTAACCCAAGGCCTGCGAAAACGTCTCGCTTCTTGCGTAATTCGCCAGACCTGTCCCAGTGGATAGGGCACGATGATCGGCATGCCCTACATCGACGCAAAGCCGTTTCCCTATGAATTCGGTATCGACCATGTGGCGCTGGTCTGTATCGATATGCAACGAGATTTCTGCGAGCCGGGCGGCTTTGCCGATTCGCTGGGCAACAACATCGAGAACCTCGCCCCCTGCATTCCGGTCATCGCCAAGCTGCAGGCCGCCTTCCGCAAGGCAGGTCTACCGGTCATCCACACCAAGGAATGCCACAAGCCGGACCTGTCGGACGTTCCCACGGCCAAACGCAACCGAGGCAACCCAAAGATCAAGATCGGAGATCAGGGCCCGATGGGGCGGATCCTGATCAACGGTGAGCCTGGGTCGGATTTCGTCGCCGAGAACGCCCCCATCGACGGCGAGTTGGTCATCGCCAAACCCGGAAAAGACACCTTCTACCGGACGAATTTCTACGAATACCTGACGACTCGACTGATCACCCATCTCTTCATCACCGGAGTGACGACCGATGTCTGCGTGCAGACCACCATGCGCTGCGCCAACGACCGCGGCTTCGACTGCGTGCTGGTCGAGGACGCCACCGAGAGCTATTTCCCCGAATTCAAGGAGGTGACGCTGCGGGCGCTCGTCGCCCAGGGCGGCATCGTCGGGTGGACGTGCACGTCCGACCAAGTCGTGGACTGTCTCGCGGCTTTGTGAGTCGTACCGGTGGACGGACGACACCGAAGCGGCCGGTGAAGCAACCGGTCGACTACCTCTTCGCCCCGCGCGAGGGCGGTGAGAACCTTCCCTACTACCGGCTGGTGCTGCGCGGTTGCTCGGCGCTGTGCTTTCAGAGCAATGAACTCACCGGTCTGTTCTTCCTCGCCGCAGTGTTGATCGTCTCACCCATCGGCGCCGCATATTTTCTCGTCGCAGCCATCATCGCTCCAGGCGGGCGCATGCTGCTGGGGCAGCGGGGTGCGGTATTGGCCACCGGGCTGCCCGGTCTCAACCCGTGCCTGATCGGGCTGTCGTTACCCGCGTTCTTCCACACCGGCTGGACCAACGTCGGGATGTGGGTCGTGCTCATCGTCTGCGTCGCGATCACGGTGGTGCTGGTACGGGTGCTCGTCGCCGCTGCTCCGTTTCCGATCCTGGCACTGCCGTTCGTCCTTGTCTTTTGGGCGGTCTTTGCGCTGGCGCCACATCTGGGCGTGTTACAGCCCATTTCACCCAACATCTCGGTGGCTACGACGCTTCACCCGCTCATCGCGGTGCTGTCCAGCCTCGGCGAATCGCTCTTTTCGCCGAGCGTCTGGTCGGGGCTGCTGTTCCTCGCCGGAATCCTGGTCAGCAACTGGCGTCACGCGATCATCGCCGTCATCGGCGCCGCCATCGGCACCACGGTGTCCTACTACTATCGCCATCTCGATCCGGAGAGCGTCAACCTCGGACTCTACGGATTCAACGGCGTGCTGAGCGCCGTCGCGGTGTACTCGCTATCCGACAGCAAGCTGCGGCTGGCCATCCTCGGCGCGCTGATCGCCACGATCATCACGCCGGCATTCGCCGCCCTCGGCCTGCAGGCGGTGTCCGCACCGTTCGTGGTCGCCACCTGGCTGGTGCTCGCACTGGGCTGGGTCGACAGGAAATGGTTTGCCCCAACCGATTCCCAACAATGAAGGAGGACAGATGCTCTCGCCCACCGGCTCCATCGTCTTCTCGAACCTGCTCGAGCAAGTCGAGATGCTGCGCAGCAGCGATGAGTGGCAGGACTTCAGGCCCGGCGTGACCGCACACTGGTTGTACCGCGAAGGCGGCGACGGGCCGTCGGCGGTGCTGCTGCGCTATCAGCCGGGTGCCCGGGTGGCCGAGCATGAGCATGTCGGCTACGAGCATGTGTTCGTCCTCGAGGGCGACCAGTTCGATGAACACGGCAGCTATCCGGCGGGCAGCCTCGTCGTCAATCCGCCCGGAACCTGCCACTCGCCGGGCAGCGTGGGTGGATGTGTGGCGCTGCTGATCTACGAGAAGGCCGTCCGATTCATCGGTGAGAGTTAGGCCGCCCATTTGCTGAGGGCGACCCATGCAGACGCCTCCGCCGCGATCGACCATGCGATGTCGGCGGGCACGTCGATCACCTGATAGTGCTTGACCCCTGCCGCGGTCGCGGCGATCAGGGTGGCCACTCCGGCGCGCCGCTGCATCAGAGTCTGGCGCACCGTCCATCCGATGATGCCGGGTGTAGAGATGCAGTCGCGCCTGCGCTGCAGGCTGCCGGTCCGAGCGACCAGCCAGCCGTCACCCACCCGATGCCCGAGTGAGCGCGACCGGTCGGCCGCGAGCAGTGCACAGCAGAGGGTGACCGGCACCCACACCACCCATGCCCAGGTCGGCGCGGACCAGACCAGCAGGGCGATCGCGGTGAGCGCGGGCAGTACGAGTGCACGAGTCCAGCGCCTGCGCGTCGCGGCCGGCCCGTGACGGCGCAAGGTTCCGGTCACCACATCAGGTCGGGCGATCAATTTAGTCAGCACCGTCTCGGCGGTTGCCTTCGGGCACGGCGGCAACAGCATCGACGCCTCACCTGCGCCGCCGACGCCCGTCATCACCGCGTCCAACCGTGCACCACCAAACAGTCGGACCAGCAACGGCTCTCGCAGCGTTCCACCTCGCAGCCTGCGCATGTCGAACGTATGCTCCCGCACGCGCAGCAGACCGTGCTTGAGATGTAGGACGTCGGCGTCGCGGCGCAGGTCGAGATTGCCATAGCTCAGCAGGGACTGCATCACCGACAGCACCGACGACGCAACGACCACGACGACGAGGGCTGCGGCAACGGTCGCCGCCACGCCCACCCGGTCAGCCAGTGCCGCGCCGGACTGCTCGATCCTCGAATCCCGAAGTGCCGCAGCGGCACCGACCTGGTAGGCCAGCCCGAGGGCCGCCGTGATCATCGCCAGACCGGTGAAGCTCAGCGGGCTGTACCGCAACCAGGACGGCTGCCAACGGGCGAGCACCCGGCCCGGCGGCACCGCCTGGTCGACGTCGGTGGCCAACGAATCGGCCAACAGCACCGCGCGCAGCAGCGGAACCTCCTCGGCCCGAACCGCGTCGAGTGCGAATGCGCTTCCGCCAGTGGCCTGCTGCCCTGTGCTGACCCGCAGGACCGTCAATCCGAGCAGTCTGTGCAACAGCCTGGAATCTGTTGACACCGAACGAATTCTGTTGCGCGGCAGTGAAAGCACTTTCCGCTGCAGGATTCCCGTTCGCAGCTGTACCTCACCGGTGCCGATGCGGTAACTCGTGGTGAACCACCGGGCAACGCCGAGCGCCACCGTCAACACGACCACGACGACCGCCAACATCGGACTACCGGTGGCCGAGCCCAACACGACCGTCCCGATGATCACCGGGATCTGCCGCAACATCTCGTGTACCGGATGAACCAACAGCATGCGGGGGCTGAGCCGGCTCCACCGGCCATCGGCGTCGGTACTCATGTCGCGTCCTCGCCACCGATCGCCGCGATGTCGGTGAGCTGCGCGACAACTCGGTCGGCGACCTCGACGTCCAGCGACACGATGCGTACCGCACCCGCCGACGATGCGGTCGTCACCGTGACATTCGCAAGCCCGAACACACGGTCCAACGGTCCGCGTTCCGTATCGACGGTCTGCACCCGGGATATCGGGGCGATGCGGCGTTCCTGCACGAGCCAGCCAGAACGGGTGTACACCGCCTCTGCGCTGACGTCCCAGCGGTGCACACGGAATCGCCACAGCGGAACCACCACGATGAACATGACCGCACCAACCACCGTGGCAGCCCCCACCGCCGCGTTCAGCCACCACCGGCTGTGATCGAAGAAGAACCACACCACCTGCGCGAACGCGAACACCGTCCACGGAATGGCGGCACCGAGTGCCCACACCAGCGGCGCCTTGCGGCTCGGCGGATGGGCGGGGTCCCTCACACGCATAGAACGAAACTAACCGGCGGCGCAAGACGAAGGGGCCTGAGTATGTTGAGGCAATGAGTAAATGGACAGCGGCCGACGTGCCCGACCAGTCCGGGCGGGTCGCGATCATCACGGGATCCAACACCGGCATCGGTTTTGGAGCCGCCGCCGTCCTGGCCGCCAGGGGTGCGCACACCGTGCTGGCAGTGCGAAACGTCGAGAAGGGCAACGATGCCGCGGCCCGCATCAAGAGGGCGAGCCCGGCTGCCACCGTTTCGGTGCAGCAACTCGACCTGACCTCGCTGGACAACATCCGCACCGCAGCCGACGAACTGCGGGCGACGTTCGACCGCATCGATCTACTCATCAACAACGCGGGTGTGATGTACACCGACAAGGCGAGCACCCAGGACGGTTTCGAGCTGCAGTTCGGCACCAATCACCTCGGCCATTTCGCGCTCACCGGTCTCCTGCTCGACCACATGCTGGAAGTGGACGGTTCCCGAGTCGTCACCGTCAGCAGCGTCGGCCACCGGATCCGCGCCAAGATCCACTTCGACGACCTGAACCTCGACCGCAACTACAACCGTGTCGTCGCATACGGTCAGTCCAAACTCGCGAACCTCCTGTTCACCTATGAACTCGCCCGCCGTCTGAAGGCCAAGGGAGCACCGACGATCGCGACCGCCGCGCATCCCGGCGCCGCGGACACCGAACTGCTGCGCAATATGCCGGGCGGCATCCGTCAGGTCAGCCAGTTCTTCTGGTCGACCTTCATCGCGCAGAACGCCGACATGGGTGCAGAGCCGACACTGCGGGCCGCTGCCGATCCGAAGGTGGCGAACGGGCAGTACTTCGGCCCCGGCGGATTCGGCGAACAGAAGGGACACCCGAAAGTCGTTGCGTCGAGCGCACAGTCACACGACGAAGACATCCAGCGCCGGCTGTGGACGGTGTCAGAGGAACTGACCCACGTCAGCTACCCCGTCTGATGCGCTCGGTCGAAGAGCATCAACGTATCGTCGCCGGCCTGATCGCGCGCAGGCCTGCGGTCACGGTGCCGCTCGAGGAGACGTTGGGTCTGACACTGGCGGCCGACGTCGCGGCTCCGCTGTCGCTGCCCGGCTTCGACAATTCCGCGATGGACGGGTATGCCGTTGTCGCCGAGGATATCTCGAGCGCGACCGCCGAAGCGCCCGTGCTGCTGCCGGTCGCCGAGGATATCCCGGCCGGGCGGACCGACCAGCTCACGCTCGTACCGGGTACCGCCCACCGCATCATGACCGGGGCGCCACTACCCGTCGGCGCCACCGCCGTGATCCCCGTCGAGGCCACCAACGCCGCGACCGACACCGTCGAGATCCGCACGAGCGCGAAGCCGGGTCAGCACATCCGTCGCGCAGGTGAGGACGTCACCTCGGGCGCGACGGTGCTGCGAACGGGTCAGCTCGTCACGCCGGCCGCACTCGGACTGGCCGCCGCCCTCGGACTCGGCGAGCTGACCGTCATCCCGCGCCAGCGGGTGCTGGTGATGTCCACCGGTTCGGAACTCGTCGCGCCCGGCACACCCCTTCGACCGGGGCAGATCTACGAATCCAACGCGGTGATGCTCGCGGCGGCGCTGCGCGAGGCCGGCGCCGAGGTGGTGGCCGCACCGACGACCGGGGACGACGTCACCGTGTTTCGCGATACCCTCGCGCGCCACCGCGGCGACGCCGACCTGATCATCACCACGGGCGGGGTGAGCGCAGGCGCGTACGAAGTCGTCAAGGATGCACTCGGCGGACGACACGTGGAATTCGTCAAGGTCGCGATGCAGCCCGGCATGCCGCAGGGCTCGGGCGTCGTCGACGGCACACCGATCATCACACTGCCGGGCAATCCGGTCAGCGCGCTGGTGTCATTCGAGGTGTTCCTGCGCTCACCGCTGCGAAGTGCCATGGCGCTGCCCGATCCCGACCGCCCACGGCGTACCGCCGTGCTGACCGAAGACCTCACGTCACCGCGCGGCAAGCGCCAATTCCGACGCGGGGTGTTCGATCCGGTGGCGGGCACGGTCACCAGTTACGGACCGCCGGCGTCCCATCACCTGCGCTGGCTGGCGTCGGCGAACTGTCTGTTGGAACTCGGTGAGGAGATCGGCGAACTCGCCGCTGGATCACCTGTGGACATTTGGGACTTGGCATAGCCCTCTTGGCGGAACGTCTCGCCCGTAGAATCGGCCCACGATGGCCAGACGCCCCGACATTCGATCAGGACCAGCGCGGTTCGCCGCCTTGGTGCGTTCCTCCGTGCCTCCGATGCACCCAGCAGGGCTGCCGTTCGTCGGCGCGAGCCTCGCGGTCGCCGCACTCGGATACCGCAACCGGTGGCTTCGGCGCGCCGGACTCGCCTCCGCGGCGGCCAACGCCGCGTTCTTTCGGCATCCACCGCGGGTGCCGCCGACCCGTCCCGGCCTTGTCGTCGCGCCTGCGGACGGGCTGATCTGTCTCATCGAGGATGCGGTGCCACCTGCCGAACTCGGCCTGCCCGCAACGCCATTGCCGCGGGTCAGTATCTTCCTGTCGATTCTGGACACCCACGTCCAACGGGCCCCGGTCGGTGGTGAGGTGATCGCCATCTCCCACCAGCCCGGGAAGTTCCACTCGGCCGAACTGGAAGCCGCCAGCGAGGACAACGAACGCAACAGCGTGGTCATCCGCACCCCCGAAGGTGCGCAGGTGATCGCCGTGCAGATCGCGGGCCTGGTGGCCCGCCGCATCGTGTGCGACGCGAAGGTCGGCGACAAACTGACCATCGGTGACACGTATGGCCTGATCCGGTACGGCTCACGGCTGGACACCTACCTGCCCGCCGGCTCGAACCTCCTGGTCACCGTCGGCCAGCGTGCGCTCGGCGGCGAAACGGTATTGGCCGAGCTTGGGCCGCATGTCGCCGCCGGGGCGGCTCACCCATGATCAAACCCCGCGTCAAGGCGCCGGTGGTCAGCCTGCGCATTCTGCCCAGCGCGATGACCGTGACCGCCATCTGCCTCGGATTGAGCTCGGTGAAGTTCGCCCTCGACGGTAGACCGACGGAGTCCATGGCGTTCCTGGCCGTCGCGGCGATTCTCGATGCGCTCGACGGCCGCATGGCCCGGATTCTCAAGGCCACGTCCCGGATGGGCGAGGAGATCGACTCACTCGCCGATGCGGTGAATTTCGGTGTGGCACCGGCATTCATCGTCTACGCGACACTGCTGTCGACATCACGGATCGGCTGGATCGTGGTGCTGCTGTACGCGGTGTGCATCGTGTTGCGACTGGCGCGGTTCAACGCGATGCTCGACGTCGCCAAACCCGCCTACGAGAAGGAGTACTTCGTCGGTATGCCCGCCCCTGCAGGGGCGATCGGCGCGATCGGCCCGCTGGCGGCCAAGATGCAGTTCGGCGACGGTTGGTGGACGTCGGAAACCGCCGTCGTCATCTGGATGATCGGTGTCTCGGTCCTGGTGGTCAGCACCCTGCCGATGCGCAAGATCCACACGTTCTCGGTGTCACCGAACATGGTCGCGCCACTTCTGGTGGCGGTCGCGATCCTCGTCGCGGCGTCGATTCTCTACGGCTACCTCGTGATCCTGGCGATCATCCTCGGATACGTCATCCACATCCCGTTCGCGATCCGCACCAGGCGCTTCCTGGCCGCGCATCCCGAGGTGTGGGACGACAAACCTCGACAGCAGCGGCAGGCGCGCCGGGCGATTCGCCGCGCACAGCCGCACCGGCGGTCCGTGATGCGACTCGGATTGCGCAGGCCGGGCTCCTGACGTGACCGGCTTCGACCAGGGCAAGTCGGCGGTCGACCGTCCCGCCCTCAAACAGCAGCTCACGCTGACCGCGCGCCTGAACACGTCGGCGTTGGACACCCGCCGCGGCGTGGTCAGACTCCATCCGGAAGTCATTGCAGCGCTGGGTATTCGAGAATGGGATGCGGTGTCGCTGACCGGATCGAGGACCACCGTCGCGGTGGTGGGCGTGGCGCCATCGGGGACCCCGGCCGGCACCGCACTGCTCGACGACGTCACGCTGTCGAATGCGGGCGTCCGCGAGGACACCACAGTGCTGGTCGCTCCGGCCACCGTGTACGGCGCGCGGTCGGTCACGCTGTCGGGCTCGAACCTCGCCACCCAGTCGATCTCACCCGCGACGCTGCGTCAGGCCCTGCTGGGCAAGGTGATGACGGTGGGCGACACCGTGTCGCTGCTCCCCCGTGAGCTCGGACCCGATATCCCCACGTCCGCGGCCACCTCCGCACTTGCTTCTTCCGTCGGCATCACCTGGACCTCCGAACTGTTGACGGTGACCGGCGTCGACCCCGCCGGACCGGTAAGCGTGCAACCCAATTCGCTTGTGAGCTGGGGGGATTTCTGGCCCCATGCGGCCAAGGTCAGTGGTCCGGACGCCGGAGTCGCCCGCTCCGACGAACCACCCGTACTACCCACCGAACCGGTGATACCGTTCGACGATCTCAAGGGCGCGCACGCCCAGGCCGGTCGGCTCACCGAGTGGCTCAAGCTTTCACTCGACCAACCCCAACTTCTCGAAACACTCGGCGCCACCGCGAATCTCGGCGTGCTCGTATCGGGACCGGCGGGGGTGGGCAAGGCAACGATGGTGCGCACCGTGTGTGCAAATCGACGACTGGTGGAATTGGACGGACCGGGTGTGGGTGCGCTCGAGGCGAGCGAGCGGCTCGCCATAGTCGCCAACGCGGTGGTCACCGTCGGTTCGCCCGACAAGGGCGGCGGGGTACTTCTGATCACCGATGTCGACGCGCTGTTACCCGCAACCCCGGAACCGGTCGCCAGTCTCATTCTGGCCGAGCTGCGCAAGGCGGTGGACACCAAGGGGGTGGCGTTCGTCGCGACCTCGGCAGTGCCCGACAACGTCGACCCGCGGCTACGCGCACCCGACCTCTGCGATCGCGAGCTCGGACTGAGCCTCCCCGACGGAGCCATCCGCGAGCAGCTGCTGGAGGTACTGCTGCGCGACGTCCCGGCGCAGGCCCTGGATCTCAACGAGATCGCCGAACGCACACCGGGTTTCGTCGTCGCCGATCTGTGCGCGCTGGTGCGTGAGGCTGCGCTGCGGGCGGCGGCGAGAGCCAGCACCGACAACGAACCACCGGAATTGACCCAAGACGACCTGACAGGCGCGCTGAGCGTCATCCGGCCGTTGTCGCGGTCGGCCACCGAAGAGGTGTCCGTCGGCTCGGTGACGTTGGAGGACGTCGGCGATATGGCCGAGACGAAACAGGCGCTCACCGAGGCCGTGCTGTGGCCACTGCAGCATCCCGAGACCTTCGAGCGGCTCGGCGTCGAGCCGCCACGCGGTGTTCTGCTCTACGGTCCGCCCGGCTGCGGCAAAACCTTTGTGGTGCGGGCGCTGGCCAGCTCGGGCCGGCTGAGCGTGCATGCCGTCAAGGGCGCCGAACTGATGGACAAGTGGGTCGGCGCGGCGGGAAAGGCCGGACGCGACCTCTTCCGCCGCGCCCGCGACTCCGCCCCCTCGCTGATCTTCCTGGACGAACTGGATGCGTTGGCGCCGCGGCGCGGGCAGAGCTTCGACTCCGGCGTGACCGACAGGGTGGTGGCTGCCCTGCTCACCGAACTCGACGGTATCGAACCGCTGCGCAACGTCGTGGTGCTCGGCGCGACCACCCGGCCCGACCTGATCGACCCGGCATTGTTGCGACCGGGCCGGCTGGAGAAACTGGTCTTCGTCGAACCGCCGGATGCCGAGGCCCGCCGCGAAATCCTGCGCACCGCAGGCAAATCGGTTCCACTCGCCGACGATGTCGACCTCGACGCACTGGCCGCACAGTTGGAGGGCTACAGCGCCGCCGACTGCGTCGCGCTTCTTCGCGAGTCGGCGCTGACGGCGATGCGACGCTCCATCGACGCCGCCGCAGTCACCTCCGCCGATGTCGCCAAGGCCCGCGAAACCGTGCGGCCGTCGCTCGATCCCGTCCAGGTCGAGTCGCTGAGGGCGTTCTCGGCCGCCCGGTAGACCCGGCCGGACCTCCATCTTGACAGTGACTAGTTAAGGGTGAATAGTCAACGCGATAACTTGTCAGTGTCAAGATTGAGCATCGGGAGGCAAGATGAGAGCCGGTGACCGCGATCGGGAGCGGACCGCGAATCAGTTGGGCCAGGCACTCGCACAGGGCTACTTCGCGTTGGACGAGTACGAGACCCGGCTGCAGGCCACCTTCGCCGCACACACCACGGAGGAGCTGCGCGGACTCGTCGCCGACCTACCCCTGGACCGGATCAGGCGTGACGACCCGGCGCGCAGGCAGTCACGCCGAAGGGCGGTGCGGCGTGGAGTGCAGATCCACCTGGCCGCCTACCTGACGATGGTCGTCATCGTGCTGTCCGTATGGCTGGCCGTCGGCCTCACTGCGGGCGCCTGGTATTTCTGGCCCATCTGGCCCATCCTCGGCGCCGGTATCGGGGTCGTCAGCCACGCCGTGCCCGCACGGTTCGTGGGCCTGCCGCCATGCCACAGAACGCATGCGGCCGGACGGCAGCGGCATCTGCCCATTTAGACTGAGCGTCAAGCCAGAGCCCTCACCCGGCTGACACCCCGATATCCGGAGTGCCCTTGCTCGCCATCCTCATCGCCCACGCGGTTGCCACCGCGGTGGCTCCCCTTCTCGTGTATCGCTGGGGGCGGAGGGCGTTCTACCCCCTGGCACTGGTGCCGCTGGGTTCGCTGTTCTGGGTCGTCGCCAACTGGCCCACCCCCGGCGCCGCGGCGACCGTCGATATGCCGTGGGTGCCAGAACTCTCGTTGAACATCGTGCTGCGGTTCGACTCACTCGCGGCGATCATGAGCGTGCTGGTACTCGCCATCGGCGCTCTCGTCCTTTTCTATTGCGCCGACTACTTCGGCCACCACGACGGGCACACCGAGAAGCGGTTACCCAGCTTCGCCGCCGAGTTGGTCGCCTTCTCCGGTGCGATGTTCGGGCTGGTCAGCAGCGACAACATGCTTCTGCTCTATGTGTTCTGGGAGCTGACGACGGTGCTGTCGTTCCTGTTGGTCGGCCACTACGCCGAGCGCGCCACCAGCCGCCGCGCCGCCACTCAGGCGTTACTGGTGACGACCTTCGGCGGGTTGGCGATGCTCGTCGGCATCGTCGTGCTCGGGAACACGGCGGGCACCTATCTGCTCTCCGAGCTGATCGCGGCACCGCCCACGGGTGCCGCGGTGTCCGTCGGCATCGTGCTCGTGCTGGTCGGGGCGCTGTCCAAATCAGCGATCGTGCCCATGCACTTCTGGCTGCCGGGCGCGATGGCCGCCCCGACACCGGTCAGTGCGTATCTTCACGCCGCGGCGATGGTCAAGGCCGGCGTCTATCTCCTGGCACGCCTGACTCCCGGCTTCGCGGATTACCCGCCGTGGCGCCCCACGGTCATCACACTCGGCATCCTCACCATGCTGATGGCAGGATGGCGAGCGGTGCGCGAGTACGACCTCAAGTTGAGTCTCGCGTTCGGTACCGTCAGCCAGCTCGGCCTGATCACCGTCATGGTCGGCTCGGGGGGAAGCGACATGATGCTCGCCGGGCTGGCCATGTTGTGCGCCCACGCGATGTTCAAGGCGTCGCTGTTCATGGTCGTCGGCGTCATCGACCACGCCACCGGTACCAGGGATATTCGCAGGCTGGCGTGGCTCGGGGCCCGCAGTCCAGGCCTGCTCGTCATCGCCGTCGCTGCGACGGCGAGCATGGCGGCGATGCCGCCCTTCCTGGGCTTCGTGGCCAAGGAGGCCGACTTCGAAACCGTGCTGCACAGCCCGGTGCTGGGCTCCGCGGCACCGTTCGTCCTCACCGGCATCGTGCTCGGGTCGGTATTCACCACCATCTACAGCCTGCGGTTCCTGTTCGGCGCGTTCGGCCGTAAGGGACGACCCGAGCCCAGCACCAGGGTCGCCGAGATGCACCGGCCCGAAGTCACTTTCATGATGCCGTCTGCGTTGCTGGCCGCCGTGGGGCTGCTCTTCGGGGTCTGGCCAACACAGCTGGACGCGGTGCTGGACAGCTATGCGGACACGGTGCCCGGCGACGGAGATTACGACCTTGCGCTGTGGCACGGACTCGGGCTGCCGCTGCTGTTGTCGGCTCTCGTCCTCGCCGTCGGCACCGCCGCATACTTCGGGCGGTCGCGCCTGCACCGGGTGCGCGCCCTGCGCGAGCCCCTCGGCAACGCCGACAGGATCTACGATTCGGTCGTCCGGGCGCTGGACATCGCGTCGGTTCGGCTCACCGCGGTGACCCAGCGCGGTTCGATTCCGGCAACGCAGTCGGTGATTCTCTCGACGCTCGTGCTGGTGCCCCTCGTCGTACTGGCGATGGGCGCGCGAGACCGACCGGAATTGGCGCTGCGGGGATCACCCGTTCAGATCCTGGTCGGGCTGATCGTGCTGGCGGCCGCGTTCGGCGCGACCATGCTGCGCAACCGACTGGCCGCGGTATTGCTCGTCGGGGTGAGCGGCTACGGCTGCGGCGCGATCTTCGCATTTCACGGCGCCCCCGATCTGGCCCTCACCCAATTCCTGGTGGAAACGCTGATGCTGGTCATCTTCGTGCTTGTGCTTCGCACGCTGCCCGCCGAGGCCGACCGCAGCCACATCAAGCGGTTCCGGTTTGCGCGGGCGGTGCTCGCGGTCGCGGTCGGGGCGACGGTCACCACGCTGGCCACCTACGCGATGGCTGCCCGCACCGGCACGCCGATTGCTGAATTATTGCCTGACGCAGCGTATTTCCGTGGTCACGGAGCCAATACCGTTAACGTTCTGCTCGTCGACATCCGGGCATGGGACACCATGGGCGAGATCATGGTATTGCTCGTGGCGGCGACCGGCGTGGCGTCGATGGTGTTCCGGCACAGGCGGTTCGGCGCGGCACCACGGGTCTCCGACGCCGGCCGGCTGCCGACCGCCGGCGACGTCACATGGCTGCGGGGCAGCGAGTTGGGCGACCAGAGGCACCGATCGCTGGTGCTCGAGGTCGCCACACGCATCATCTTCCCGCTCATCATGGTGTTGTCGGCCTACTTCTTCTTCGCCGGCCACAACACCCCCGGCGGCGGCTTCG
>CAZOIX010000029.1:0-13667 GCA_964579685.1 uncultured Mycobacterium sp. | reverse complement strand
CATCCCGTGTGCGTGACTGTCACCGAACAGCGACGCCTTCCATCCGCCGAAGCTGTAGTAGGCCATCGGCACCGGAATGGGCACATTGATGCCCACCATCCCGACCTGGACCTCGTTTTGAAAGCGTCGCGCGGCACCGCCGTCGTTGGTGAAGATCGCCGTGCCGTTGCCGTATGGATTCGAGTTCACCAAGTCCATTGCCTCGTCATAGCTTTCGACGCGCAGGACCGACAACACCGGGCCGAAGATCTCATCGGTGTAGACGCTCATCTCGGGCGTGACGTGGTCGATCAGTGTGGGCCCCAGCCAGAATCCGTCCTGTTCACCGTTGGCTTTCACGGTGCGGCCGTCGACGACGATCTTGGCGCCGTCGGCCTCACCCGCATCGATGTAGGACGCGACCTTGTCGCGGTGCGCCTTGGTGACCAATGGGCCCATATCGGAATCCCTTGTGCCGTCGCCGGTCTTGATGTCCGCGGCGCGCTCGGCGATCTTGGCGACCAGATCGTCGGCGATCGGCCCCACGGCCACGCATGCCGAGATGGCCATGCAGCGCTCACCCGCGGAACCGAAGCCGGCGTTGATCATCGCATCGGCGGCGAGATCCAGGTCGGCATCCGGGAGGATCACCGCGTGGTTCTTGGCGCCGCCCAGGGCCTGCACCCGCTTGTCGTGGGCGGTGCCCGTGGCGTAGACGTACTGCGCGATAGGCGTTGAGCCAACGAAGGACACCGACTTGACCTTCGGGTTGGTCAGCAGTTCGTCCACCGCGACTTTGTCGCCCTGCAATACGTTGAACACGCCCGGTGGCAGGCCGGCCTCTTTCCACAGTTCGGCGATCCACAGTGATGAGGACGGATCCTTCTCCGAAGGTTTGAGGACGACCGTGTTGCCGGTGGCGATCGCGATCGGGAAGAACCACATCGGCACCATCGCGGGGAAGTTGAACGGGCTGATGACGCCCACCACACCCAGCGGCTGCCGGATCGAGTACACATCGACCTTCGTCGACGCGTTCTCGGTGAAACCGCCCTTGAGCAGATGCGGGATGCCGCAGGCGAACTCGACGACCTCCTGGCCGCGGCTGACCTCGCCAAGGGCGTCCGAGACGACCTTGCCGTGCTCACTGGTGATGATCTCGGCCAGTTCCTGCTTCCGCGCATTGAGCAGCTCCCGGAAGTTGAACAGGATCTGCGTGCGCTTGGCCAGCGAGGTGTCCCGCCACGCCGGGAACGCGGCGGCTGCCGCATCGATCGCCGCACGAGCATCCTCGACGACTGCCAGCGCGACGTCGCTGGTGACGACGCCGGTAGCCGGGTTGGTCACCGGGGCGGTGGCGGTGCCGACGCCCGCAAAGGGCTTGTTGTTGATCCAGTGGCTGATGGCTTTGCTCATGGCTGTCTTCCCGTGAATTTCGAAACGTATTCGGTCATGGTCTTCAGTTGGTAACGCGAGACGTCCTGGGCCGTCTCGTCTTCGGCGAACACCGAGGACACCATCACGGTGTCGGGTCGGTCGTAGAAGCCGATGTCGGCGAGGCCGCCGAAGAATTCGTCCCAGTCGACGTCGCCGTCGCCGATCTTGAGGTGCTGGTGCACCCGGACCGGGTTGCCGGGCGGGTTGGTGATGTAGCGCAGGCCGTGGCTGCGATGGTGGTCCATGGTGTCGGCGACGTGGACGAGCCGAAGCCGGTCACCGGCGGCACGCATGATCTCGGTCATGTTGCCCCCCATGTGGTAGGTATGGCATGCGACGTAGACCATGCCGATATTGGGTGAGTTGACGCCGCGGATGATGCGGACCGCTTCCATCCCGTCCTCGACGAAATCGTCTGGGTGCGGATCGATTCGGACGTCGATGCCTTCGCGTTCGAAGATCGGCACGAGCTCCTCCATTGACCGGAAGAATGCCCGCTCCGATTCCTCGGCACGCTCAGGACGGCCGGAGAATTCGGTGTTGATCACATTGACGCCGAGGTCGACGGTGATCTGCACGACGCGCTTCCAGTTGCGCACCGCCGCCTCACGGGCGTCCTCGTCTGGGGCCGACCACCGCAGCACCGGAAGTACCGACGCGATACCCACACCTGCGTCACTGCACGCCTTGCGGAACTTCGCGACGAGGTCGTCGTCCGCCCGCGGATGGTTGAAGAACGGGATGAAGTCGCGGTGCGGGGTCAGTTGGAGGTACTCGTAGCCGAGTTCAGCGACCAGAGCCGGAAATTCGAGCAGCTCGTAATCGTGGTGAAACGGCGTCGGATCGAGCGCGATCTTCATGGTCAGGCTCCCTTGATCGATGCGCGGTCGACCATCTTGACCTCGACGGGCAGTCCGCTGTTGAGCGACTCGACGCCGGCCTCGCACACCGCGGAGGCGGCGTAGCCGTCCCAGGCGCATGGACCGTCGGTGTAATTCTGCGTTGTACCCCCGCTTCGCACGGCGTCGACCCAGCGCTGCAGCTCGGTGTCGTAGGCCTGGCCGAAGCGCTCCCGGAATCCGGGGGTGATCTGGCCGCCCCATTGACCGGGCGCGCTCCTGCGCACCAGCCCGACGTCGAGTCCGATCATGGCGCTGCCCTTTTCGGCGACCACCTCGGTGCGTACCTCGTAGGCCACCCCGGTGGTCACGAACAGTTCGACGTCGACGTGCTTCCCCGAGGCGGTGCGCATGATCGCGATCTGCGGATCGGCAAGGCCCTGTGGTGCACCGGGGTTCGCCGCCGGCTTGATGATCTGGATGGACGTGATCTCCTCGTCGAACAGGAACCGGGTGACGTCCACCTCGTGCACGAGCGAATCCCGTACCACCATGGCGCTGTCGAACCCATGAGGTACGGCCGGGTTGCGGTGTGCGCAGTGCAACACCAGGGCCCGTCCGAGCTCGCCGCCGTCGAGCAGCGCCTTCAACCGGGCGTACTCGTGGTCGAACCGGCGCATGAAACCCACCTGGATCAGCCGCCTGCCGAGTTCGGCCTCGCGCGTCACCACGGCCAGCGAGGTTTCGATATCCGTGGTCAGCGGCTTTTCGCACAGCACCGGCTTACCGTGCTCCAGGCAGGCCAGCAGCTGCTTCTCGTGCGTCGGGCCCGGGGTGGCAAGGAGGACGGCATCGACATCCGGATCGGCGATCGCGTCGAGCGGGTCGGCGATGGCGCGGCAGCCCGGGATGCTCGCCGCGATGTGCTCGGCCTTCTCGGTGACGTAGTCGTTGACCACCGAGACGCGGGCTCCCGAGATTCTGGTGCTGAGCCGGGCGACGTGATCGGCGCCCATCAGGCCGACACCGAGAACGGCTACACGTAAGTCGGACACGAATTCTCCTAGCTGAATCGAACGGTCGGGACGCCGCACGAACCCAGGTATGACCGGGTGCGCTGGGCGATGGGCAGGGGCGCATCGACGTCGCAGGGATACATGTCCTGCTCGACGATCGCGAACACGTCGATGCCGAGCCGCTCGATCTCCGTCAGCAGTGGCGGCATCTCCGGAATTCCGAGCGGTGGTTCGATCATCGCGCCGAGTTTCACAGCCTCGCCGAACGGGAGGTCCTCGGCCTCGACCTTCGCGCGGACCTCGGGATCGACCTGCTTGAGGTGCAGGTATCCGATGCGCTCCGGCGCACGGCGGATGATCGCGATGTTGTCGCCCCCGCAGTAGCTGATGTGGCCGGTATCCAGGCAGAGGTTGACGAACTCACCGTCGGTGCCGTCGAGGAACCGGTAGACGTTCTCCTCGGTGTCGACGTGGCTGTCGGCATGTGGGTGGTATTGCGCACGGACGCCGTACTTCTCGTACATCGCCCTACCGAGATCGTTCATGCCCTGGGTCTTCTTGCGCCACTGTTCGGGCGTGAGGGTGCGGTCTTCGAGGACGGCCCCCGTAGACGGATCGCGCCACATCTCGGGAATGACGACGACATGCTTACCACCGACCGCTGCGGTCAGCTTGGCGACGTCTTCGATTTGCTTCCACACCGAATCCCAGGAGTCATCCTGGTGCAAGTGCTCGAATACCGTGCCCGCGGACAGCTGGAGGTTGCGCGAGGCCAGTTCGTCCGACAGCTTCTTGGGATCCGTCGGCAGATATCCGTAGGGCCCCAGCTCGATCCATTGATAGCCGGACTGTGCGACCTCGTCGAGGAAGCGGGTATACGGGGTCTGGCCGGGATCGTCGGGGAACCATACCCCCCAGGAGTCCGGGGCGGAACCGACAAGGATTGTGCTCATGCGATATTCGTCTCTCTCAGGAATCGGAGGGGCGGATGAGGGGACGCTGGATCTTTTTCCACTCCGCGTAGGTCTGGTACGCGGAGTGCGTGGACTCCAGCGTGGACACTTCGGACACCGGCACGTCCCACCAGGACTCGCTGTCCGGCGCACCGATCAGTGGATCCGTTTCGACGTAAATCACGGTGGTGCGCTCACTGGCCTTGGCCACCTTGACGGCGTCGGCGAACTCCGCGGCGGTAGCGGCCTTGACGACGTCTGCGCCGAGGCTGGCCGCGTTCGCCGCGAGATCGACAGGCAGCTTTGCGCCGTCGAGCCGACCGTCGTCGCTGCGGTAGCGGTAGGCCGTGCCGAACCGCTGGGAGCCAAGCGCTTCCGACAGCGACCCGATCGACGCGAACCCGTGGTTCTGCACGAGGACGACGATCACTTTGATGCCTTCCTGCACCGCTGTCACGAGTTCGGTGGCCATCATCAGGTACGACCCATCACCCACCATGACGAACACGTCGCGGGTGTCGTCGGCCATCCGAACCCCGAGACCGCCGGCAACCTCGTAACCCATGCAGGAGTAGCCGTACTCGACGTGATACCCCTTGGCATCCCTTGTCCGCCAGAGCTTGTGCAGGTCGCCGGGCATCGATCCGGCAGCGCACACGACCACGTCGCGTGGGTCGCTGAGGGTGTTCGCCAGGCCGATGACCTGATTCTGGTTGAGCGCCGCCCCGTCCTCGACCGAATACGCGGCCGATACGGTGTCGTCCCACTCCTTGGCGAGCGCTGCGGTGCGGCTCCGGTAGTCATCAGGTACCCGGTAGTCGTCGAGCGCTGCGGTCAGCGCCTCGATGGCTTCACGCGCGTCGGCCACCACACTGATGCCGCCCTGCTTGACCGAGTCCAGCGACGCCACATTGATGTTGACGAATCTGACATCGGGGTTGTTGAAGGCCGTACGCGACGCCGAGGTGAAGTCGCTGTAGCGCGTGCCGATTCCGATCACCACATCCGCCTCGGTGGCCACTGCGTTGGCGGCGGTGGTGCCGGTGGATCCGATGGCGCCGACGCACTGAGGATGGTCGTAGGGCAGCGCGCCCTTGCCCGCCTGGCTCATGCCGACCGGAATGCCGGTTTTCTCACAGAGCGTCGCGAGAGCTTCGGTGGCGCCGGAGTAGACGACGCCGCCGCCTGCCACGACCAGCGGTTTGCGTGCCGCCCGGATGACCTCGGCGGCCCGCGCGAGGACCGACTTTTCGGGCAGCGGCCGCGCGATATGCCACGTGCGTTCTGCGAAAAGCGACTCCGGCCAGTCATGTGCTTCGGCCTGCACGTCCTGGGGGATGGACACCGTCGCCGCACCGGTCTCGACGGGGTCGGTGAGTACCCGCATCGCGCCGAGCAGGGCGGCGGGCAACTGCTCGGGCCGCCACACCCGGTCGAAGTAGCGGGACAGCGGTTTGAACGCATCGTTGACCGTCACGTCGCCGGAGGACGGTAACTCCAGTTCCTGCAGCACCGGTGCGCTCGCCCGGGTCGCGAAGGTGTCGGCGGGCAGCAGCAGTACAGGCAGGCGGTTGATCGTCGCCAGCGCCGCGCCGGTGAGCATGTTCGTCGAACCCGGTCCGACGCTCGCGGTGACGGCCCAGGTCTGCAGCCGGTCCATCTGCCGTGCATAGGCGACGGCGCTGTGCACCATGGCCTGCTCGTTGCGGCCGAGCACATACCTTAGCCCGGGCTCGGTGCCGGACTCGGCGGCCTGCACCTCGTCTTGCAGCAGAGCCTGGCCGAGTCCCGCGACGTTGCCGTGCCCGAAGATGCCGAAGGCGCCCGCGAAGAACTTGGTGCGCACGCCGTCGCGCTCGACATACTGGGTGGCCAGGAAGCGAATCGTCGCCTGTGCCACCGTGAGTCGGACGGTGCCCTCGGTGTCGGGCGTCTTCGCTGCCCGCTTCGGTGCGGTGGAGACCACGGTCAGGCTCCTGTCTCGTGAAGTGGAAGGCGGGGATCGACGGCCTGGTCGTCCCAGGTGGTGCGCAGCCACGCGTGTTCCGGGTCGTCGACGATCTTCCAGGCTCGCTCGGCGCCGGGCCCGGCCATGACGTTGAGGTAGTACATGTGATAGCCCGGCGCTGCGACCGACGGGCCGTGATATCCGTGCGGCACCAGCACGACGTCGCCGGTGCGCACCTCTTCGAGAACCTCGATCGGACGGTCCGGTGTCCCGTAGACACGGTGGTATCCGAACCCACGGGAACCGTCGGGGCCGCCGGCGATTTCGAAGTAGTAGATCTCTTCGAGTTCCGTTTCGGTCGGGGTGGTCTCGTCGTGTTTGTGCGCGGGATAGCTCGACCAGTTACCGCCGGGGGTGATGACCTCACACGCGATCAGCGAGTCGGCCTCGAAAACGCCTGCGGTGCCGAAGTTGTGCACCTGGCGGCTGCAGTTGCCGGTACCGCGCAGCTCGACGGAGATGTCGGCGGCGGCGACGCGACGGTTCGGGAACGAGTTCTTCGCGCGAGCGCCGCAGATCGCGAATCGGCCCTCGCCCCGGAGCACGTACGTCTGGTCGACCCCGATGTACACCATGTCGGACGGGCCGTCGAAGACCGATGCCCGCGGTGCCAATTCGAAGGTCTCACCGTGGCATTCGACGGTCCCGCCGCCGGCCAGGGGCAGACTCATCACCTCGGTGTCACCCGTGGTGAGCTCGGCCGGGTTCGATGCCGAGTGCTCGTCCAATTCCAAGACCTGCAGCGAGGATTCGGTCCATCCGGCGGACTCCGGAGTGATGTCAACCGTGTAGGGGGACCTGGCGCTCCGTGCGGGGATGTAGAGCTTGCTGTGCATCGTCACCTCACCATCGATACAGCCGTGGCGACGGCGGAGGAGACGTCGTCATCGGGCGGATAGAGCAGCGTGCGGCCGACGATCAGCCCGCGCACCGAGGGCAGCGCGAGCGCTTTGTCCCAGCTCGCGAATGCCTCATCTGGATCGGTGGGATCGCCGCCCAGCAGCAGCGTCGGCAAGGTGGTGGAGTCCATCACCCGGTCCATCTCCTCGACCACCGGCAGCTTCATCCAGGTGTATGCCGAGGTCGAACCGATGCCCTGGCTGATGTGAATCGACTTGATCACCGCGTCGGGCGACAGGTCGTTGCGCACCCTTCCGTCGACCCGGCTCGACATGAACGGCTCGAGCATGGCGATGAGGCCGTGAGCGGCCAGTTCGTCCACCGCGCGCGCGCAGGCGGCCATGGTCGCGACGGTTCCCGCATCGTCGAGATCGATGCGGCACAACATCTTTCCGCCGTTCATCTTCGCCGCTGCGGTGGATTCCGGGGTGGCGGCCGTCATCCTGTCGTCGAGTTCGAACGTTGCGCCGGCCAGTCCGCCGCGGTTGAACGACGAGAACACGACCTTGTCCTCGAGTGCGCCGAGCACCACCAGGTCATCGAGAATGTCCGAGGTGGCGAGAACGCCGTCGACGCCGGGGTCGGCCAACGCTGCGCGCAACCGGTCGAGCAGGTCGATACGGCTGTTCATCGCGGTGGGGCGGGAGCCGACGGCGAGTGCACCCCGAGCGGGGTGGTCGGCGGCGACGATCATCAGGCGACCGTTGCCCCGGATGGTCGGCCGGGTCGCCCGCGCCTGCCATGCGCGCGCGATGGCCCCCGGATCGCTGGCGCGCAGTTCGGTGATCGCCGCGTAGTCGGTGCAGAGCGCCTTGGACAGTGAACTAGACATTGACGGCCTCCACCGCGGTCCGCTCGGCGAGCTCGGCCACTTCGGCAGCGGTGGGCATCGCCGTCGAACACTCGAGGCGGGACGCGACGATGGCGCCTGCCGCATTGGCGTAGCGCAGCGTCTTCTCCAGCGGCCAACCGTGCAGTAATCCATGACACAGGCTGCCGCCGAAGGCATCTCCCGCGCCGAGCCCGTTGACGACGTCGACCTCGTTGGGTGGCACCGTCACCGAGCTGTGCCTGCTCTTGCCGAGGACGCCACGCGGGCCCTGCTTCACGATCGCCAGCTCGACGCCGAGGTCCAGCAGTGCGTCGGCGGCCTTGCGCGGGTTGGATTCGCCGACGGCGATTTCGCACTCCTCCCGGTTGCCCACCGCGACGGTGACGTGGGCCAGCGCGCGCTGCACCTGCTCGGTGGCGGCCGCGGGGGAGATCCAGAACATCGGGCGGTAGTCGAGATCCAGCACCGTCAACGGCGCTCGGCCACGCACCTCCCATGCGGCGAAATGCGCCCTGCGGCTTGGCTCTTCGGACAGTCCTGTGACGGTCGACCAGTACAACCTGGCCGACCGCACGGTGTCGGCGTCGATATCGTCGGAGCTGATCTGGAGGTCGGGTGCGCTGGGCCGGCGATAGAAGTACAGCGGGAAGTCGTCGGGCGGGAAGATCTCACAGAACGTGACCGGCGTGGGGTATTCGGCATTGGCGACCACGTAGCGGTTGTCGACGCCGAGCCTGGCAAGTTCGGCGTGGACGAACTTGCCGAACGGGTCGGCGCCCACGCCGGAGATCAGGGCGGAGCGGTTGCCGAGGCGTGCCGCGGCGACCGCGACGTTGGCGGCACTGCCGCCGAGGAACTTGCCGAATGTTTCGACATCCTCGAGGCCCACCCCGACCTGCAGGGGGTAAACGTCGACGCCGCAACGCCCGATGGCGAGGACGTCATGTGGCTGTGTGGTCGTCAAGGGTCGGCTCTCCAGGGGTAGGGATTGCTATGTATGACTGTGCCTGTCGTCACTCGGCCATGTCAATAGTTTGTCCTGACATTCTATCTTTCGATCATATGATGCTAAAATTCAGCTACTCTTTGTCTGGTCCATCAGGAGATCGGAGACGACGTGCCCTTGGCGGTGGAGCTCGACAGGTCAAGCCCTGTACCTCTCTACTATCAGCTCGCTCAGGCGATCGAGGCGGCGATACGCGATGGCGAACTCTCGCCCGGCGACCGCTTTGAAAACGAGCTGGCTCTGGCGAAACGGTTGACGTTGTCGCGGCCGACGACGCGGCGTGCGATACAGGAGCTTGTCGACAAGGGGCTGTTGGTCCGGAAGCGCGGTGTGGGCACGCAGGTGGTCCAGAATCCGGTGCACCGACGCGTCGAGCTGACAAGCCTTTTCGACGATCTCGCCCGTGCCGGCCAGGAGCCCACCACACAGCTGCTCGACTACCGCGTCGGACCTCCCGACGAGGAGGTCGCCAGTGAACTGAGCATCGCCGAGGATCGCGAAGTGGTGTCGATTCAGCGACTGCGCTGCGCCAACGGCGACCCGCTCGCGGTGATGGTGAACTATCTGCCGGTCGAGATCGCGCCGGACGCCGCGGAGCTGGAGACGGTCGGCCTGTATCAGTCGTTGCGATCGCGCGGTGTGCACATCCGGCTGGCGCGCCAGCGAATCGGCGCGAAGGGCGCGACCCGGAACGAAGCCCGGCTGCTGGACGAGAAGGTGAATGCCCCGTTGCTCACCATGACCAGGACGGCGTTTGACGATTCCGGCTCCGCGGTCGAGTTCGGTACGCATTGTTATCGCGCCTCGCGCTACTACTTCGACACCACTTTGGTGGACCGCTGACGCGGCGGCGCAGTCGTTCCGCGGATCACCAGCGTCGGCTCGAGAACGACCTCAGCCTCGTCCTCACCACCGCCCTCGAGCATCGCCACCGCCAGTCGCACCGCATGACGCGCAAGCGCTTTCGCATCCTGGTGCACCGTGGTCAGATCGATGCGGGGATTGTCCGACAGCCGGCTGTCGTCATAGCCGATGAGTGACAGGTCGGTCGGTACGTCGATGCCCGACCGGGTGAACACATCGAGCAACCCCAGCGCGCATCGATCGTTTCCCGCGAGCACGGCGGTGGGAAGCTTGGCGCCGGCCAGCATCGTGGCCGCCGCGCTCGCGCCGGCCTCTTCGTTGTGGGCGCCCGGGATCACTTCGGCGCGGTCGGCCAGACCATGTCGGCGCATCGCCGCGAGGTAGGCCCTGCGCCGTTCTGCGGATCCCGGATCGGTGCCGCCGTCGACGTGGTGAATGGCTTTGTGCCCCAGTTCGACGAGATAGTCCACCGCCAGCCGAATCCCTTTGCCGTCATCGGTGCGCACGGTGGCCAGCCCGGGGCTGGCGGCGAGCCTGCGACCAACGACGACCGCGGGCACCTTGTCGGCGAGGCTCGTCAGGTAGTCCTTGTTCGACGTGGGACCGAGCAGGATGAGGCCACCGCAGCGGTGGCTCAGCAGGGCGTCGATGGGTACCGACTCGTCGCGATCGGGGAGGTTGGCCGACAGCAGCACCTCGTAACCCAGTTCTTCGGCCGCTGGGTAGATGGCGGTGACCAGCTCCGCCTCGAACAGCTGGCTGACATCCATCAGGACGCCGAGGGTGCGGCTGCGACCACGCGCCAGCAGTCGTGCCGCCGCATCCGGCCGGTAGCCGATCTCGTTGGCGACCGCGAGGACTCGTTGTTTGGTCTCCTCGCTCGCTCCCGGCTTGCCATCGAGGATGAACGACACGAGCGTGCGCGAAACCCCCGCCCGCGCGGCGACCTCGGCCATGGTGGGTTTACGACGCGGCCGGTCGTCGGCCGTTGAAACAGACATCGAGTTCTCCCGGTGATGTGACTGTTGACACAGCAGGGTGCTGCGTCCATAGTAGACCTAACGCGCGTAACTAACGCGCTTTAGTTCAGAAGGTTTTGACCATGAAATTGGGTGTCTACACCGCCGTACTGCATGACCAACCGCTGGTCACCGCACTGGAGACCATTCGCTCGCTGGGGCTGGACGGGGCCGAGATCAACGCGGGAGGCTTTCTGCCGACACCCCACCTGCCGGTGACCGAGCTGCTGGACGGCCGCATCGAGGCTGCCGAATATCTCGCCGCCTTCGATGCCGCAGGCGTCGAACTGACCGGACTGAACGTCAACGGCAATCCTCTGCACGCCGACAAGCAGGTTGGGCCAGAGGACGCCGAGGACCTTCGCCGGGCCATTCGGGTTGCCGCCGGACTCGGTGTGCGACGCGTCGTCACAATGTCAGGGCTGCCCGCTGCGCATCCAGGGGGTCAGTGGCCGGCATGGCACGTGAACCCCTGGGACAGCGGCTATCTGGATTCCCTGGATTACCAATGGGACGAGGTGGCGGTGCCGTTCTGGCGAGAAATCGACGCGCTGGCCCGCGACCACGACGTCAAGGTGTGCATCGAGATGCACCCGCAGAATCTCGTCTTCAATCCACCGACGCTGCTCCGGCTCGTCGAGAAGACCGGCGCCACCCATGTCGGTGCCGAAATGGATCCCAGCCATCTGTTCTGGCAGGGCATCGACCCGGTCGTGGCCATCGACTTCCTCGGCGATCTGGTCTTTCACGCAGCGGCCAAGGACACCCGCATCAACCCGGCTTGCGCTGTCTACGGAGTGCTCGATGACCGGTTCACCCGGGTCGCCGCCGAGGACAAGCCCACGTCCCTTGGCGGAAAGCACACCGTCAACCGGTGGCCGACGAACTCGAGCTGGGACTTCGTCGCGGTCGGACGTGGCCACGACGTCGCGTTCTGGTCGGACTTTCTCGCCGCGTTGAGCCGCGTCGACCCCGATATGGCGGTCAACATCGAGCACGAGGACACCGAACTCGGTCAGCTCGAAGGCCTCGAAGTCGCCGCGGCCACGCTGCGCACCGCAAGCCAACTGTCGGCCCAGCCGGCCTAACCGGACCATCAATCAAGAAGGCACGCCATGACTGCTACCGCGACGGGCGCCTCATCCGGGCGATTCCTGACCAAACTGACCGTGATCGCCACCCTCGGCGGCCTGCTCTTCGGCTACGACACCGGTGTCATCTCCGGTGCGCTGCTGTACATGAAGGACGACCTCCATCTGACGTCGTTCTGGGAGGCGACGGTGGTGAGCTCGCTGCTGTTCCCCGGGGCGGCATTCGGAGCGCTGTTCGGCGGCCGGGTGGCCGACCGCATCGGCCGCAAGCGCAGTCTGCTGGTGTGCGCGGGTCTGTTCCTGGTCGGCGCTCTGGGCTGTGCGATCGCCCCGAATGTGGCGGTCATGGTGACGGCCCGCATCATCCTGGGTCTCGGCGTCGGGGCGGCCGCCGTGACGTGCCCGCTGTATCTCGCCGAGATGGCGCCCGCCGAGCGCCGCGGTCGGATGGTCACGATCAACGAACTGATGATCGTGACCGGCCAGATGCTCGCGTTCGCGACCAACGCGCTGCTGGATCATCTGATCCACGACCCGCACGTCTGGCGGATCATGTTGGCGGTCGCCGTCGTCCCGGCAATCGCCCTGTTCCTCGGAATGCTGATGTTGCCGGACTCACCGCGCTGGTACGGCTTCAAGGGACGGATGGCTGAGGCCCGCAGCGTGCTCGGACTGAGCCGGTCGCCGGCCGAGGCGGAAGCCGAATTCGCGTTGATCGCCGACCATACCGCCCACATGCTGAAGGCAAAGTCCACGCCGTTCAACGTCATTCGCGATGTGCCGTGGATCCGGCGAGTGGTACTGATCGGGTGCGGTCTGGCCATCGTGCAGCAGGCGACGGGAATCAACACCGTCAACTACTACGCCCCGACGATTCTCGAGCAGAGTGGCCTCGGGGTGAGTGCCGCCTTGGTCGCCACCATCGCCGTCGGGGTCACCTCGGTCGTCACGACGATCATCGGGATCATCCTGCTGGGCTATATCGGCAGGCGCACCATGCTGCTCATCGGCTTCGCGGGCGTCGCCCTTTCGCAACTGGCGCTCTCGATGGTGTTCCTGCTGCCGTCGTCGACCACCCGCAGTTACGTGATCCTCGCCTGCATGGTGCTTTTCGTGGCGTTCGTGCAGATGTTCATCGGTACCTGCGTGTGGCTACTGCTGTCGGAGATCTTTCCGCTGAGCATTCGCGGCTTCGCGATGGGCATTGCGGTGTTCGTGCTGTGGTGCACCAACGCGATCATCTCGTTCCTGTTCCCGCTGTTGAACTCCGCGCTGGGCTCTACGGGAACCTTCCTGCTATTCGTCGCGATCAACGTCGGATCGTGGTTGTTCGTCCACCGGTACGTGCCTGAAACCAAAGGCACCACGCTGGAGGAACTGGAAGAGCGCTTCGAGGCGCAGGAGGGCAAGGGCCTGGCGGCGGCCGTGGCCTGACTAACAGAAGGCCGCCCGGAACCGTTCCAACGCCACGACGCTGTCACCGGATGCCCAGGCCTCCATCCCGACGGTTCCCGCGAAGCCGATGCCGCGCAGGGCACTCGCGATCGACGGATAGTTGATCTCTCCGGTTCCCGGCTCACACCGTCCGGGCACGTCGGCCACCTGGATCTCGCCGATCGCATCACCGCAGCGACGGATGAGCTCGATGAGATTCCCCTCGCCGATCTGCGCGTGGTAGAGGTCGAGCATCATCTTCACGTTCGGATGCGCCACGCCTTCCACC
>CAZOIX010000028.1:0-13901 GCA_964579685.1 uncultured Mycobacterium sp. | reverse complement strand
CCCCGGTCCGCCCGGCCCCCAAGGCCGACACACCTAGCGCAAGCAACCGTGGGGATTGGCATCGGCGGCCAGGGCGATCCGACTCTGACTCGGACTCGGACTCCAGAATCACGCGCGATCCGCGCTCGCCCGGAGACCCGGTCCACCAGCCACCCCCGACCTGACAAACCGCCACAACCGTCGTCGGCGAGTTCTGAGAGCGCCTTCTGTCGCAAACCTCTGTCAAGGGTGGACGAACCGTTTCGCCTGGAAAGACGCTGGCATGTTGTGCGAAGTGTGCCGCGTAGGCGCGTCAACGACTACGACATCGCGAATCGCGGGGTTGAGGGCGCTTATCAGGACGGCGCGCAACAAGACGCGCAACAGAGCGTTAGGACGCAGACACGCCTTCCAGAGCCTGTTGCGCGCAACAGGCTCCCGGCGCCGATACCCCTCGCATGACGATCCCTGGAGAACCCCCATGACGACCCTTCCAACGAGACCATCGATGCCGCTTGCAGCCCACCCTGTCCCGGTGACGCCTGTCGTCGACGAGGGCGCATCGCCGCAGGTCAGTCCCGTTTCCCAGAAGTTGGGAAACGGCGATCCTGAGTCCTTGCGCGGTGGGCTCCCGGTCGCGCCGCCGACGTCCACAGATGTAGACACGTGGTCGCCTGGGCTCGCAGCGATCGCACCCATCGAACTGGTGAACCTCGACCCGGGTGATGAGCCAACCGGTAGCGGCTCTGGGCGGCGTCGTCGGGCCTCGAGCACCCAGTTGCAGCCACGCGACCTTCAGATGCTGCGTTTCATTGGCCGCTACCGGTACGTCACCTACCCGCAGATCGTGCAGCGCTTCGGCATCCCCGTTGCATCCCTGCGCCGTCGCATGCCCAAGTTGCAGCGCGAGGGACTCGTGACGCCGCTGCGCGGTGGGCCCACCACCTACACGCTTTGGCGTGTGACTGAGGAGGGCGCGGCGATCGCTGGGCTGATGATCGACCCGCCGCGGAAGATCGCGTGGTCTCACGTGGCGCACACCCTCGGCCTCGCGGACCTCGGCATCCAGTTCGAAGAAGCAGGAGAACTGGTCGTCACCGAGGCGGAGATCCGCGCTTCCGACACCCGCGCCGCGTCGGGGCGTATGGCGAAGGTGCAGGCGCAGGGGCACCGGGCCATCTCCGGTGCGCCGGTCTTCGCGGTCGGCGCCTCCGGGCGGGATGGTCTGCACGTCCCCGACATGGTCCTGGCTCGCGAGGAGAACCCGAGGTTTCCTGGCCAGCCGCAGTCTCTGGCGATCGAGTTGGAGTTGACTCGGAAGGCACCGGCACGGATCCGACAGGTCCTTCTCGCCTACCGGAAGGCACCCAACATCGGCGCGGTCGTGTACTTCACCCAGGATCACTTGGTCCGAAACTTGATTGAGAAGTGCGCGGCCGACACCCACACCACGGACATCGTCGACGTCCGACGGTGGCAGCCCTCCGAAGCGATGGGACTCGTCGAAGGGTGAGGGCGTGAGTGTCTACCGCGGCCGCGGTGCGACCCCAATGGCACAGAGACGACATTCCCCGTGAAGGTCAGGATCTGCCCTGTAGCCGCAAACCATGCACGAAGGAATGCCCTGAGCAGCCAACTTCTCGGCTCTAATCTCCGCAGCAATCTCGCTAGCGGGTCTGACCTTCGCGGTCCGACTCCGCTTTCGCGCTGAACCGGCAAGCGGCGCACGTGTCAGTTGGTCAGGTATCGGCTGCTCATACATCGGGAGGTAGGGGTGCCGACCACGGAGGATGTTGAGGCGCTCGGCAGGCCGAGTGTCGCGTGGTTGTGATCGGCGGAAACCGATCTGTGCTTGCCACTTGGCTCGGGCGCGGGCATTCCGTTCGCGCCGCTTCCGCTCCACGTCCTCGCGCGCGATCCGTCGCCGCGAGACCTCGTCGCGCGTTGCGTTCTCCCGGAGTGCGCCGACCGGGGTCTGAATACCGAAGGGGGTGACGAGGCAGTCCTCGAGAGGCCAGCACTCGAACTCCACCTCGACCTCTCCAGGCAGCGGGTAGCGATCCCCGACGTGGACGCCACCAAGCAGCCCTTCGACGGGGTTCAGCCACCAGACCGGCAACCCGTAGGCGATTGACTTCTGCTGGGACTCCGTCAGCCTCAGTCCAGATTGATGCGAGCGCGAAGGTCGGAGGTTCGCACCGACATGGCCGAAAAGCCACAGCGGGTAGATGCCCGCGTTGCAGTACGACGCTGTCCGCTGCCGCCAAGCGTCAACAGGGATTCCCGCGTACTGAACTTCGACCGCAACAGGACTCACCCCTGGTGCTTCTACGAACACGTCGGCGACGCGCTCGCCGTCCAGCAGCCGGTGCTCCGTCGTGCAGGTGATGTTGTCCCACCGCTTGGTGCTGGTGAAGTGTTCCACCCACCGCAACACGGCTTCCTTGCCTTGAAGGTGATGGAACGACTCCGGGGAGTGTCGCCCCGCGTTCTTGCCGTGACTGAATCCGTCGCGTCGATTCTCTCGCGCGACAATCCGCAGATTCGCGTCGCAGCCTGGGACAAAGCAACGGAAGCGTCCGTCGGCGGTCTGAGCCTTGAGTGCTCGGGCGGCGCCGTCGGGCATGAAGAAGAGGCGCTCATCCGGGGCCTCAGCGTCGCGGGCATAGACGAGCCGTGTCTCCCCATTCTGGAACTCCACCAGCGCGTCGCGTGCGTGCATGGTCATCCGGGGCTCCCTCCCAAGAGACGGCCTCCCGACCGCCTGTGCGGCGAGCGTAGGGGAGCGGGGGGACGGAACGAGCCGGGATCGAGGAGGGACATCCGGTTACTCGTAGTCCGGGCGGGTCATTTCGGCAGCCGTCCATGGCGTCTGTCAAGCCTGGACGAGACCGTGGTGGCGAAGGAGAGCACCCTCATGAAGAAGATCAAGAACCTCATCGCCACATCGCTCGCGGCGGCTGTCGCGGCTGTTGTGTTCGCCGGAGCTCCGGCAGCCGCGGACACCGAGACCCGCAACGCCGATGGATCCGTCACGACCACGTCGGTCGAGACGACCGCGAATGAGTACGGGGACGTCACGACGACCACCAGGAAGACGACGTCATGGCCGTGTACTCGTGGTCAGCAGCAGGTCTTCGTCGAAACCCGGGTGGAGGGCCCGCAGCCCGGCGATTCCACCGAGTCGTTCACGCAGTCCTGCGGGACCATCGTCGAGGACGGTCAGGGTAGACCGCAGGACGGGCGCCGTGAGGCGGGGTTCTGGGCCAGCACTGGCGCAAGTGAGCACGGGTCGTCTGCCGCCCCGGAGGTCGCGTTCGGTGTCCTCGTGGATGGGCGTGCTGCGACCGGTGAGGCGACGGTGACCGTCGCTGGCCGCACCTACGCGGTGACCCTCGACGATCAGGGCGACGGGCGTGTCGAACTCCCGCGGACGCTTCCAGCGGGCAGGCACCTCGTCGACATTCGCTACCTCGGAGACGAGCGGACCCTGCCGACCCGGTCGGGTCTCGGTCGCGGGCCCGCTGGAGGACCGGTGTTCTTGACGGTTGCGAAGGCCGACACGCGACTGGTGGTCTCCCTGCCGGAGACGTGGAAGAGGCACAAGCGCCCCATGGCCACCATCCGCGTATGCGCTGATGGCGCCCCAGCCGCCGGACGCGTCAGGGTCCGCGTCGGCGGGAAGACCGCCACCGCGATCGTCCGGAACGGCGTCGCGAAGGTCCGTCTGCCGAAGGCGTCGAGAGGCAAGAAGACCGTCATCGTCTCCTACGCAGGCGACCGCAACCGCGAGGCAGCGAGGACGAAGCGGACCGTCCGGGTGGAGTAGCGGGAGCGCCAAAGGCGGGGCCGGAGCAGGAGACCATCCGCATATCGCTGCTCCCAGGGGTGGTCGATCAAATCCTCTGTGCCGGACGGTCGGTGACGGCTGACGCCGATCCATCCGCCACTTCGCGATCGGCGCTCTCCTCGTCGCGCATGAGCGACCGCAGCCCCGGCCTCGATGAAGCCAAGCGCGGCAGACTGAACGGCTACCCTCGACGAGAAGTGCAAATCGGTGGGAGAGGTGCGGCAGGTGGCGAAACCAATCTCGGGGGCGGCGGTGCCGAGTAGTGAGAAGCCGCGAAGGAAGCGGTGGCGACGGATGGTCCTGTGGTCCATCGTGCCGGTCCTGATCGCATCAGGCCTGATCCTTGGCGCGTGGGTCGACCCGGCGCGAGCCGAAACCGCAACGGTCGTCCGCGTCATCGACGGAGACACGCTGGTGGTCGAGAACCTCGGCATCGAGTTCAGAGTCCGCGTCCTGAACGTCGACACCCCAGAACGCGAAGACAAAGAGGGGCGCCCCGAATGCCTCTACGGGGAGGCAACCTCGACGACAGAGGCCCTCGTTCCTCCTGGCACCGTCGTGACTCTCACCCACGACTTCGAGAAGGAGGACCGGTACGGACGCATCTTGGCCCACGTGAAGAACAGTGAAGGCCAAGACCTCGGCATCGAATTGACGCGACGTGGCCTGGCCGCGCCGATCAGGGTTGGTCGGAACGGCGCGGGGTACGGGGCCATCGAGGACGCTTACGACGAGGCCCAGGCCGAGAAGCGTGGATTCTTCGACCCGAAGATCGAGTGCACCGCACCCTACAAGGCGAATGCAGCGGAGCAGGCGGCATCGCAGGCGACAGCCTTGGAGGCCGGATTCACCACGGGTTCTGCTGAGAAGGCGCTCGGCAAGGCCGACAAACTTGTAGCCAAGGTCGACAATATCCAAGCCTGGTACGAAGCCGACACGTTTGCCCGGTTTGCGATGAGGAGAGCCTTCGTTGACGCGAAGTACGCGTCTCGCTTCGAGAAGGCAGCAAAGAAGGCCAGTGCGGTCCGGACCCGCATGTCCGACCTCGTCTGGGAGTTTGAGAAGAAGCAGTTCTCGGCACCCTCGACAGGAGGCGGAAGCGGCGGCAACTTCGACGTCCCCGACTTCCTCTGCCCCACGCGCTTCTGCTGAACACCTTCGACGACTCGCACTGCTGAAAGTGGCGGGCCGCTTCGAACGTCAGGTGGTGAGATCAACCGAGGGGAGGGGAGGTTGAGTCTGGCACTCGCGGAAGCGTGCGAGTCGGTGGTAAATCCGGCAGTGGCACCGTACGGAACAGCGCCGAGAAGGTCCGTCTCCCGAAGGCTTCGAAGGTCCGGGAGACCGCTACCGCCTCAGGCGCCGCCGAACGCAAGCACGAGGACGCGGAGTTGGAGCAGGCTGTCGGGTCAGGTGTCGGGGCGGCCTAACTGAACTTCGGCTTGAAGCCGGGCTTCACCCAACCCGTGCCGCCGTCGAGGAGCGCTTGAACTGCTGCCTCGTCTGGGTCGTCGTCCGTCATGGAATCCAGGAGGGCTGTGAATGACGATGCAACCGGCGTGAGGTTGTCGGTGCGTGGTGGCTCTCCATCCTCGGCCTCTGCGTCGTGGTCCCAGTACACGACTTGGCCGCGGGTGGCCTCGTGCACCCCCAGCAGAAGCAGATTGCTGCCTTCGCAGAAAACGATTGGCAAGTACTTGTCCGGGTAGCGGCCGTCCCAGGTCGAGAGGGCTTGGCTCATCGAGAGGTCACCCTCGGGAATACCGAGCGAGAAGAAGCCGCGAGCGGAGATGCCGAGATCGGCAGGTTCTGGGACGTAGGACGGTTCCGGGACCCCACCGTTGGTGTGCTTGAGAAACTCTCGGTAGTCGTCAGGCAAAGTCGCGCCGACGCTTGCTTCGAACTCGCTTACGGTGGCTTCGCTGACGGCCGGGCCTGTCGCTCGAAAGGTAACCATCTTCATTCCTCTACTTGATGACGGCGACGCCGCCGGTGTGCTTAACGGCAGTGTGGAGGTCTGTCGGAACGAGTAGCAGCGTCTTGCCGTCCTCGACATGGTGCCAGGTGTAGCCGATAGGAGTTTCCGGCTTGCCTTTGGCGTTCAAGAACCCGTTCTCGAGGTTCGCGGCCTTCGCGTCCACATACATCCGGCCGGTGAACTGCTTCTTCGCAACGAAGCGACCGTCGGCATAGGAGTTGAAGACTGGGAACCCGTTGGAATCAAACGGCACACCTCGTGGGTACTTCGCAGCCAGGTCTGGCGTCCACTTGGCGCCGTTGTACGTCTTGTTCGCCCACACGTAGTTGATGGGTCGTCGGCCGTTGATGCGGGGTAGTCCGTCATCGAATCCGAAAGCGATGTGACCACGTTCGTCGGCGCGCCTGGCGACTCGATTGTCGTGGAACCATTGTTGTGTGGCTCGCCGGTAGGCCACGGGGTTGCGCTGGTACTCGGCTATCGAGAGCCGCATCTTGCTGGTGAACTCAGTGCTCTTGAAGAAGCCGGGCGTGGCTCTTGCGAGTCGTGCTGGGCCGAAGATGGAGATGGCCATGACCGCAAGGTCGCCGGTCACCGAAGCGGGTGTGGCGTCGTCGAGGTAGATCTGGAGCGCTCGCCGCGGGTCGCGCATGAACGCGATGATGTCGTCCTGGTCTGCGACGGCCTTCGGAAGCGCGTAGACCAGCGACCCGTATGCCAGAGCGGCTCCGAGACCCAACCCGGACAGGAACAGCAGGATCGCCATCAGGATGGCGGTGATGAACGCGAGGATCCAGATCATCGGGTCGATCTGGTCGAACAGGCCGGCCGCCCACGCGACCGTTTCGACCGGGCGGAGCGCAACGGCCACGAGCGGTGAGATCAGCACGGCGGCAGCGATCAGGGCCAGCGCGGTCACGCCCCCGAGCGTTCTCGTGGAGTGGGGTCGGGCGGGTGGGGCGTAGAGGTGCCGGATGAGTTCGCGCACTTCACGCTGCATCGTGATGACGAGCAGGACACGTCGTCCCGGCGACCACCAGGGTTCGCCGTCTTCGCGTTCGGCGGCGACGAGGAAGTACTGGATCGAGGAGAGGTTGTCGCGGGCGAGTTGTACGGCCGCTCGTCCTACGTGCTCGATGAGCGCCACCAGCCCCCGACCCCACGCTGACGTGACGGACTGCGCCTTCCGGAACGAGATCAGTGCGCGGTCGGCGCGGTCGGCCCACGGGTGCTCGGGTTGGACGTCCAGCGCGGCGCCACCCCACCGCCTGTTCACGTCCGCGTCGACGAGCAGCACGATGGCGGCTGCGGTGACGAGCATCCAGGTGGCACCCCAGCGGTCCGGTGAGACGGCCTGCCACCACGTGAACGGCCAGGGGAGCGAGTCTCGGTCCGTGACGATGCTGGCGTTGTAGGAGGCGTGCGAGACGACCGCCGACCACCAGGCCGCCAGGGGGAGCAGGACGGCCGCAGTTCGGAGCGCCACCTGCGGGGCGCCGTCGCGTTGGCGTGGTGCCCGCCAGAGCGCGATACCGAGGCCGATGGCAGCGCCTACGAGTCCGGTGACGATGTGGTGCCCGGCGAAGAACGTGGTCGAGTACTCCGGCGCGTCCACCCCGAAGAGCCCGAACCGGACGAATCCGCTGCCGAGGTCGCGGCCGTTGAGGACCCGACCCATCCGCCGGATCGCTTCCTCCGCCATCAGGAACCCGCCACCGGACGCGAGCGCAAGGAGGAACCAGTCGGCGGCCGTGAACCGTCGCGCTCGGCCGGGAGCGGCCAACGCCAGCAGGGCGACCGGGACAACCTTCAAAGCCTCCTCGCCGATACCGGCGAGCATGATGACGTTCTCCGGGGCGTCCGCCCCCTGCGGGCTCAACGAGTTCGAGAGGAGGTACAGGGTCGCGGCGATGCCGACCGACCATGGGATGCAGGCGGTGAAGAACCGCAGGTAGCCGCCGAAGGTGAGGGTCTTGGTCCGCATCGACACGAAGCCGAGGAGCATGACCCACGCGACACCCACGTACACCGCGACCGCTTCCCGAAACGCGGGCACGAAGATGCAGGCGATGGTGACGTAGACGACCAGCGCAACAGCGACGACAAGCCGAGCAAACAGCAGCCGTTTCAGGAATTTCGCGTGGCGCCCCGCCCAGGCGATGCGGCGGTCGCGGCCACGTTCCCACCACTCCGGAGCCCACAACTCATCGAAACCGGATGTCCCCGGCTGCGCGGTGTCGGTGCTCATCCATCCCCCGATGACGTAGCGAGCCTCAAGGATGGCATGGGCCGGGCGGCACGAGCCAGACCCGCCTCACGGCCACCGCCTATTACTTGGCGCCCTGTCAGCCGGTCGCCTCAGGGTCCATGCCGGAGGCGAATTCGCCTTCGGCGAAGGCGACACCCCACGAGGTTTCCCGTCTGAGGCCCCGTGAGCCACGGGTGGTGCATCATCGAGTCGACACCGAACCGGGGGGCCCAATGGCTGGGAAAGAGATCGTCGGCAAGGCCTTCGTGAAGGCGCTCGACGTTCAGGCGCCACTCGCGAGGAAGAACGTCGAGCGTCTTCGTCGCGTCCACACGGATGACACGCCGGGTGACATGAGCAAGCGAGTCACGAGGCACTACCTCGCCACCGTGACCGGCTCGGGAGGTGCCGCTGGCGCAGCGGCTTTCGTCCCCGGAGGAGGCATCCCCTCTGCCGCCGTCGACACAGTGGCCTTCCTTGAGTTCTCGGTGCTGTACGTCCTCTCGCTAGCAGAGATTCATGGACTGCATCCCGAGGATCGCGAGCGGCGAGAACTTCTCGTACGCACCGTCCTAATCGGCGACTCGGCGATCGTCGCACTCAACAAGGGGGCCGGACGAACGGTGCCGTACTGGGCCGCTCAAATCGTGAAGAAGGTCCCGATGGACGCTGTGAACGCGGCCAACAAGATCCTCGGACCACGCTTCATCACCAAGTACGGGACGCAAACCGGCGTGCTCGTATTGAGCAAGCAGGCTCCCGTCGGAATCGGCGCCATCACCGGCGCCGGTGCGAACCATCTCATTGGGCGGGGAATCGTCCGTTCGGGGAAGAAGGTCTTCGGGCCGCCGCCCGCGACGTGGGCCACCCGCGACCTCGGAAACGCCTAACTCGGCATAGAGATAGGCCGTAGTCGGTCCACCGGAAGCCAGTCGACGACAAGCCCGCCCACGCCGTTCAGGTACGCGACGTGGGCCTCCCAGCCGCTGGTGGAGCGGCGCCACGCGAGCAGAAGTCCCGGGGCGTCGGCGACTACCTGTTTCGGGCTGACGATCACGTGCACGAAGCGGACGCGCGGTTCGATCGGGACGGGCTCAGGCGCGCGATTGAGGTGCGCGTCTCCATGCCGGCGATTCGCTCCCACCCACTCAGACTAGAACACATGTTCGATCAGCGGGTGCCCATGAGGCGCCCGTTGTCATGGCCCACGACCGGGTCCGTCGCTGGTGGCGTTCGCTGCGGCCCGGTTCCACAGAGACTGTCCGAGAACCGCCTCGACCCTCTGCTCCAGGGCGCGCGCTGAGGTCGCGTCGAGTGTGGTCGCCCAGCAGACCTCAGGCGCAACCCACGCGACCGCGTCGCGCGCCCAGTCCTTCGCCCGACGTGGCCCGTCCTCCTTCAGCATCCGGAGTTCATCCTCGACGAACGCCTTGTCCGCGAGGGCGCGGTCGAGCGCCGCTTCACCGAAACCGGAGACCGCGCCTTTGCCGCGGCGGTAGACCGCGAGGCGCCCACGAAGGCCCTGCGGGCGGCCTGACCCGGCGCGTTCACCAGCCATACCGACGTAGACGATCTCGCCACCCCTAGGGAGCCGGAAAAGGTAGACGCCGGGGAGTGTCGGCGGAGTGGTGTCAGGGTCCGCGAAGGATACCCAGGGCGACCAGTTTGCTAGAACGCGAATCGCAAGATTCGGGTCACTCATGTGACCGGCGGCGCTGCTGTGATGGCCTCTGCGAGGGCGTTGATGTGGTGTGGCCCAGCGTCGAGCGACTTCAGAGTCGCGAGACTGATGGAGCGGTTTCCGCGGCCCGCGAGCACTTGCCGTGGGAGCACGTAGAACTGCCACTGGTGAACGTCGAGCGGATTGTAAGTGTCATGGTCTACGGCCGTCTGAACCGCGAACACGTACACGTCGGCGTTGAACGTCTGCTCCTCCGCCGAACCTCCTTCAGGAGTCCACGTGCGTCCCGTCAACCCTGTGAACGTGATCCGCGACGGTCGTCGTTGCGCCCACGCCTGCACGTACGCCGAAGCCTTCACCTCGATGCGAGTCCCATCAGGGGCAAGGACGTCGTAGGCGTCCCATTCCACTCTTGGACCAGTGGCTCCGACAGCGCGCGCGACGAGGAACTCAGCCAAGTACCCGCGCACGTTGTTCATCCGAAGGTCCGACATCGCGAACCGCCAGAAATCAATGACGCTCGATTCGAGACCGGCGAAAGCCTCCGACCCGTCCAGAGCGCGAAGGCGGGGCGGAACCGTCCAAGTCTCGGCGGTGTCGACAGGGTCTTGGCAAGCGTCACCATCTGCACTCATGGCGTACCTTCGATCGCCGCCTTGGCGGCGAGAGTCGCTCCACGGAATCGCTCAAGAGTGACGACCATCCAGTCGAGGACGCCATCGGTCTCCGGGTCGAGGATGTCGACCTTGGTGGGGTGAGTGACCGAGATGCGGCATGCCTTGCGGTCAGGGAGCGGCTCGAACTCGACGGCATCGCCGAACTCGTTACGGAAAGGCTGGCCGTGGGCGACGAATTGCTCGAAGCGTTCGAGGTTGAGGGCATCGTCGGGGCTTCCGAAGTACAACTCGACTCGCGGTCCCTGGAGTGTGAAAGAAACGCCGTAGTGAAGGCCGGACTGGCCGTACGGGAGGGTCGTCCAGGACGAGGTGGGAGGGATGGTGCTGTTCGTCCAGGATGGGTGATCGCGCTTCACGCGCTCCAAGAACTCGGCCCAGAACTCGCGGTACGCGGCCGCCTTCCCGGACAGTGAGGCCGTCTTGTCGACGTGGACCTGCTTGGTCCAGTCGTTCGGCTTGGCTACGACCTTGAACAGGGGGGCGGGGCGGCTGTCGTCGATCCGTACGGCAGCGATCTCGACCCCGAAGAAGCGGATGTCTTCGCCGGTGTTCTCGTTGAGCCAGTCGAGCGCGGCACGGTGTTCGTCGCGGAATGATGGGGCGCACCAGACGATCGTCGACGGGTCCGTGCCGCCCGCATAGGTGAGGATCTGCCCGAGGTGGCCGTGATCGGTCTGCTCCAGTTGGTTCTCGACGATCACTACGTTGCCAGTGGAGAGGTCGTTGCCGATCAAATCCAGCGAGAAGCCTCCGACTCGATGTTCGGCCTGGGTGAGTTCTAGTTCCATCCCGAGTGCTTCGCCGAGGACGTCAGCGGCCGACAGCATCCAACGGGTGAAGTCGTGCGCCTCGTGCTTCCAAACTGTCCGCACGTCGACCTGCTTCAACCGTCCAAGGGGGGCACTCATGCCCCGCATGCTTCCACGGGCGAGGGACATCCGGTTTTCCTCAGCACTCGACCGCACGTAGATCAGGGCGCGGGCGTCCCACTCCGGCTGGGAATTGGAGCGACCGGCAGCGCACGTACGGCGGTGACGTCGCCGCGGCTGGGCTTGCTGGACTTCGGCCGAGTCCATTCGACCTGAACGGCGCTGTTGAGGGCGTTACGGTCGTCCCCGGTCACGGTGTCACCGGTCACGTCGATGAGCCGAAAGGCTGCCGGGCGGTCCTGGGTCCGTTCGGCGCGCCAGTCGATGCCGGAGCCTGTTGTCGGGAGGTCGGGGGTGCAGACCGTGCCTGCCGGGTACACGCCGACCTTCCATGTCAACGTCTTTTCGGTCGAGGAGGCTAGCCACGTGTAGCAGTCGTCTCCGGCCTTCACGGCGACCTGGATGGCGGTCCGGGCAGCCGGGTCCGCGCTGTCCACGGCCTGCACCCCAACGGCACGGTCAAACGCCGCCGCGGCAGCGGTCTCAAAGGTCTGGGTGTCCCTGAAGTCGTCGTGACGTTCGTTGATGTCGCGGACTCCCTCGTGCCCCCTCACGAGAGTCATGGTCAGCATCGTCGTCACCATCAACGCGAGGACGATGGACGCGAGAACCTCGACCAAGGTGAATCCGTTGTCAGCCGATTCGTGCGTGCGCATGCAGTGCTCCTCACGGGGTGTCCCTCCGTTATCGGCGCGTTCCACGGGACTGAGTCCGATCGGGCTGTTGCCTGATGCCGTCTCCAGAACGGTGTCGGAGCCAGCGTTTATGGTCGCGGACATGGACTGGGTGAACGCAGTGTTGACCTCGGCCCTTCTGGGGGTCACGACCTGGTACGCGATCACCACGCGGGCGATGACGAAGGCCAACGAGCGGATGGCTGAGACCGCTCGCGACGCGGCTGACGAGAGCGCGAGGGCGACGGAGGCCGCCCGGCTGGCAGCAGATGCTGCGCGCGAGGCTGCCGCCGTAGCACAGTCACAGATCCGCCCCGAGTTCACCGCGGACTACATGCCGGTCGCAACCGGTCACAAATCAGCGATGGGCCTGAAGATCACCTCGACCGGGGACCCGGTCGTGGTTCAGAAAATCTGGATTCGACGCGCGTTCCGGAGGTCGACCTACGAGGCCATGGGTGCCGCGCCGGACCTTGTTTCGGTGTGTCTTAGTCCCCTTGGAGACGACTCGACTCTGCCGCGCCGGGTGCACCGTGGAGAAGTCATCGTGGCGAACCACCCAGAGTTCGAGATTCGCGGCGACGACCCGTTCGAAACTTTCATCCTCGATGTCGAGTACACGTTCGTCGAGGATGGACGGAGTGGAGGGAAGCGCGAGGTGAGTGTGCATCCACCGCAAGTGTTCTGATCGGGTCCGATGCCCCGAGTCTTCGTCTCGGCCCGGGGCATTCCGATACCAAGGCTCCAGGTATGCCGTTCAACGGGCACTTCGGCCGCGATCGCGGACCAGTCAAGGACGACCCGTGCTCACCATCTCGCGATGTACGAAGCGAGTTCGTCGTAGTCTCGAAGGCGTCGTTGTTCGACCAGCCGATGAAATGTGGCATGGGTTCGCTTGCCGTCCGCGCGTGTTGATGCGCCGTACGTTTCGTTGATCGCGGCTGTGAGGGCAGGAAGGTCTAGGTGATAGACGCAGTCGATGTCGCCAGAGCCGCCGCCGAGCAGGTTGAGCATGTACGGGCGAGGCTCCATGGTCACGGCGGCGAAGTGAGGCATCCGGCCTCGACGTAGCGCCGAGAGTTTTGCTCCCTGCGAGCGGCAGTCCTGAGCGCGGTCGGTCCGGAGTGACCATTTGAGTGAGAGTCCGACCTTAAGTTCGGGAAGCCACGAGTCGGAGGGAAGCGCTCCTGTGACGTCGAGCCGCAGCAGTGATTCGGATCCGACCTCGTAGAGAGCGCGCTGTCGTCGAACGGTCTCGTCGCGGGTGGCCGATTCGACCTGCTCGATGAGGTCTGCGATTCGGCGGGCGGCAGCGGGCGGGGAGGCGACGCGTTTGATTGCCTCCGCCTTCAACTTTTTCCAGGCGCGGGTGTAGTCCTTCGATGGTTCTACGTCGATGTCGGCAAGCGCGCCTACGTGGCGATACTGCTGAAAACGGTTCAGTTGGTTCTCGGCTTCAATGACTAGAGACCCGATTGCGTGCGTACGCAGATCGTCGGCGGTTCGTTTCGCGAACGGGGTACCGGTTGGTTCGTCCCCTCGGCTTTCGCGAGGGACGCCGAGCACCTCGAACAAGGCGTTGCCGATTCGGACGGAGTCGGAGTTCGAGCCGTCGGAAGTGTTGGGTTTCCCGTCCTTGGCGCGGAATCTGCAGAGGTCCAGGACGAACGGCGCGGGCACGCGAGGACGCTACCGCGCAGAAGGTCCACCTCCCGAGGACTTCACCCGGTGAAACCGGCGAGGTTGGTCCGTGATGTCCGAGCGGGCGCCTACCATTTGACTCATGACGAAGCCGACCGTGATCGATCTATTCGCGGGCTGCGGAGGTATGACCGTCGGGTCATCCGCTGAGGGCTTCCAACCGTTGCTCGCCGTCGATTGGGAG
>CAZOIX010000027.1:7153-14029 GCA_964579685.1 uncultured Mycobacterium sp. | reverse complement strand
GCGACGAACAAGGCCGTCGACCCGACGCTGGTCGTGATATCCCAGGTGTCGCGATCGGTACGCATGTTCCCGTTTGTACGCCGCCAATCTGACAGCCAGCTAGACCAGCGGGCGACCGGTCCGTAGCCGCCAGTCGAGATCGGCCAACATCCAGTTGAACGGGAAGCGCCGGACGAAGCGTGGCATCACCTTGTTGACGAAGCCGATCGCGGCCATCACCCGGTTGAACCTGCGCTGTTTGGCCGCATCCCACGGCAACCGCATCTCGTCGCGGAACCGTTGCGGCAGAAAGCCGGTGGTCATGAAGAGATTGGCCGCATCCAGCCGCTTCTGCAACGGTCGCGGTAACGTGGCATTGCCGAGTCGGCCCGCCGCGATGGGCCAGAGGTACTCGTAGACGGCGTCGTCGATGTGGATCTGGTCCAACGACTGCTGCCAGTACTCGTCGAACGCCTTACGGTCCGCGGGCCACATCTCGGCGGGAACCTGAAGCGTCGTACCGAGGGTCATACCTTCGCGATAGTGGCGGTCGGCGGTGGCGTCGTCCATCTCGCCGACGAAGATGCGATGCACGTCGACAAAACCCTTGTACAGGCAGGCCGCCACCCACATCTGCAGATCCTTGTCGAAGGCGTTGTACTGCACCGGGTCGCCGGGGCGTGAATAGACCTCGGCATGAGAGCGGTTCACCGCGCGGCGATAGGCGGCCTTCTGCTCGTCGGTGCCGCACAGGGCGACGGCCAGATAGGTGAAGGTCGTCCTCGCCCTCTTGATCGGATGGCGGTCCGCACGCCCGGTCTCGACGCGGCTGTCCTTGACGCCGTAACCGACACCCGGCCGGGCGAGTTCCATGATCACATTCGCGCCGCCGGACAACAGCCCGATGAACGCCGCGTCGTCGGCCCTGTGCATCCACCGCGGCGGCCGCCTGCCACCGGGCAGGACGGGATCGTTGAGCGGACGCCCGACGTGGTCCATCGGAACAGAGACCGTCATTGGTCGCCCCTTATCGCAAATGTGAGAACGCGTGTTTCCTGATCTTGCCCCCGCGACCTGACGGGTGTCAAGATGGCACTCATGGCACAGGTGCGCCCCTACCGTGGCGTCGACGCAGCGCAGCGAGTCGCCGGTCGTCGGCGCCGCCTGCTGGACGCGGGCCTGGAGCTGCTCGGCGCCGCGGGGAACGATCCCGCGGAACTGACCGTGCGCGCCATCTGCGGACGGGCCGGGTTAGGCGTCCGGTACTTCTACGAGAGCTTCACCGACAAGGACCACTTCGTCGGTGCGGTGTTCGACTCGGTGATCGCGGATATCGCCGCCACCACTCAGGCCGCGGTCGCCTCGGCCCCACCGGATGAACAGGCCCGTGCCGCGATGGCCAACATCGTGCGGACGATCGCCGCCGATACCCGCGTGGGTCGTCTGTTGTTCAGCGTCGAGCTGTCCAACACGGTGATCGTGCGCAAGCGCGCGGAGTCGACGACCCTGTTCGCCGCGCTGCTGTTCGCCCATGCGGGCGCGCACGGGGCGCTGGACAACGACCATGTCAGGGCCGCATCGCACTTCGCGGTCGGCGGCGTCGGCCAGACGATCAGCGCGTGGCTCTCCGGTGACGTCAAACTCGACCAGGACAAACTGGTGGTCGCGCTGGCCGCGCTGATCGATCAGCTGGCAGCGATGCCGCCGCGAACCTAGACGGACACCCGCGGCCGGCGATCCGCTGCCGTCTTCGGCACGGTGGTCGTATCGCTATCGGTGAATTCCTTAGTCCAGCAAGCGAATTCGAGGGTGATGCCGTCGGGGTCGAGGAAGTAGAAAGATCGCACGTACACGCCGGGGTGCACAGTCGGCGAGACCTGCTGCTTGCTTTCGTCATGGTTGAGTACCGGCCCGACACGCACACCTTTGTCCTTGAGCCGCTGCCGATACTCGTCGAACTTCTCGGCGGGAACGTGAAACGCCAGGTGATTCATCGTGCTCACCGCGCTGACGATGTCGCCGATACCCGGGATGGCCTCGGGCGACGAAATGCCCGCAACACGGTCCGGTGCGTCGGCGAACCAGAAGAACGCGACGCAATCCCCGTTGCCCGCATCGAAGAAGAAATGCTGGCCCATGCCGCCAGGCAGATCCAGCGACTTGATCAACGGCATACCGAGCACATTGCTGTAGAAGTCGACCGTCTGAGCCATGTCCGAACACACGAGTGCGACATGGTTGATACCCCCGAGTTCGAACTCGGGATTTGCGTTGTTCGGCTTGATCATCTTCGGCTGCTCCTCTGGCCAAGCTCGATTTCTGAATCTAACATCAGGTTCAGTTTCGATCAATGGTCGAGGAGAGGCCGTGACTGCCAGCCCACGTGAGCTACCGACGTTGCGCGGTCGGCAGACGCAGGCCGCGATCGACTCAGCGGCCCGATCGGTGATTGCCCGGAAAGGCATTCTCGCGACCACGATCTCGGATATCGCCGCGGAGGCCGGCAAGTCGACGGCGTCGTTCTACAACTACTACGACTCCAAAGAAGCGATGGTCCGCGAGTGGGCCGTGCGATTCCGCGACGAAGCCAGGGAACGGTCCCGGGCCGCGGCCGAGCCGGGCCTGACCACCTGGGAACGCTCGTACGAGGCAGCGGCCGCACACTGGCACACCTACCGCCACCGACTCGCCGAGATCATCAGCGTGTCACAGCTGGCGATGGTCAACGACGACTTCGCCCAGTACTGGAGCGACATCTGCGCCCTGCCGATCGCGCTCATCACCCAGATGGTCACACATGCTCAGCAGCAGGGATTCGGTGTCGACGACGATCCCCATCTGGTGGCGGTGGCGTTGGTGTCGCTGCTCAACCAGTTCTGCTACACACAGCTGGCAGGCGGCAAGGCCGGATCCGTCGACGCCGTCGACGACGACGCGTGCATCACCACGCTGGCCAACATCTTCCATCGAGTGATCTATCACAAGGGAGCATCATGACGAGGGACCCGGCCAGTGGCGGAACTCCTGGTGTCACGCGTGAATTCGTCGCTCTGCAGTCCCCCACCGCGCGCCGGGCCGGCGCAGGCGGACACCCGTGTCAGGGAATCTACTACCGCGGCGTGGGTCGCAAACCGAAGGTGGCGATGATCGCCACGCACTACCAGATCGACTTCTCCGAGCACTATCTCGCGGACTACATGGCCACCCGCGGGATCGGTTTCCTCGGGTGGAACACGCGCTACCGCGGCTATGAAAGCAGCTTTCTGCTCGACCACGCCCTGGTCGACATCGGTGTGGGCGTGCGCTGGCTGCGGGAAACTCAGGGCGTGGAAACAGTGGTGCTGCTTGGCAATTCCGGTGGCGGTTCATTGATGGCCGCCTACCAGGCGCAGGCCTGCGATCCGCACGTGACACCGCTGGACGGCATGCGGCCGGCGACCGGTCTCAACGATCTCCTGCCGGCGGACGGTTACATCGCCAGTGCCGCCCATCCAGGCCGACCCGATGTTCTCACCGCGTGGATGGACGCATCGGTCGTCGACGAAAACGATGCTGTCACAAGTGATCCAGAACTCGATCTGTTCGACCCGCAGAATGGGCCACCGTTTCCCGACGAGTTCGTCCGGCGCTACCGAGCGGCGCAGACCGCGCGCAACAACGCCATCACCGACTGGGCAGAAGCCGAACTGGGGCGCGTGCACGCTGCCGGGTTCTCCGACCGTCCCTTCACGGTGATGCGAACGTGGGCCGACCCCCGCATGGTCGACCCCACGCTGGAACCCACCAAGCGCCCGGCCAATCTGTGCTACGCGGGCGTACCGATCAAGGCCAACCGATCGGCGCACGGCATCGCCGCGGCGTGCACGCTGCGCAATTGGATCGGAATGTGGAGCCTGCGGCACGCTCAAACCCGCGCCGAACCGCATCTGAGGCGGCTGCGCTGCCCCGCGCTCGTGATCAACGCCGAGCAGGACACCGGAGTGTTCCCGTCCGACGCCCAACGCATTTTCGATGCACTGGGCAGTACGGACAAAGCGCAGTGCTCGGTCGACACCGACCACTACTTCCTGAGCCCGGGCGCGCGCAGCGAGAAGGCCGATACCATCGCCAAGTGGATCGCGAAGCGGTGGCGCTGAGAGTCCTCGCGCACTACGTTCCCGGCGCCAAAGTCACGCAGTTCGTTGCGCCAGAAGCTGATTGGCTCGATATCCGCTACTGCGCGGAGGATGACGACGACACGTTCTACCGCGAGCTGGCGCAAGCCGAGGTGATCTGGCACGTGCTGCGACCGATCTCTGGCGCAGATCTCGAGAAGGCACCACACTGCCGGCTCGTGCACAAGCTGGGCGCGGGCGTCAACACCATCGACGTCGAGGCCGCGACTGCGCTGGGCATTGCGGTGGCGAACATGCCGGGTGCCAATGCCGGATCGGTCGCCGAGGGCACCGTATTGCTGATGCTCGCGGCGCTTCGCCGGCTTGTCGAGCTCGACCGCGCCACCCGGGAAGGCACGGGTTGGCCGTCGGATCCCAGCCTCGGCGAGACCGTACGCGATGTCGGGGGCTGCACCGTGGGTCTCGTCGGCTACGGCAACATCGCCAAACGCGTGGAAACGATCGTGGCAGCGATGGGAACTCCGGCGTCTGCGGTCCTGCACACCAGCACCCGCGACGACGGTCATCCCGGCTGGCGGCCGCTGCCCGAACTGCTCGCCGCCAGCGATATCGTCTCGCTGCACATACCGCTGACGAAGGCGACCGCGGGCTTGCTGGACGGCGACGCGCTGGCCTCGATGAAGCCGGATGCGGTGCTGGTGAACACGTCCCGCGGGGCGGTGGTCGACGAGGACGCGCTCATCGACGCACTGCGATCAGGGGGTTTGGCGGCTGCGGGGTTGGACGTCTTCGCCGTCGAGCCGATCCCAGCGGACAATCCGCTGCTCACCCTGCCCAACGTGGTCCTCACGCCGCACGTCACCTGGTACACGGTGGACACCATGCGGCGGTATCTCGCCGAGGCCGTCGACAACTGCCGCCGCATCCGGGACGGCCGGGAACTCGCCAATGTCGTCAACGGTATCGTGGTTCCCAACCGACCGGTTAATAGGGAATAATCGCCGCGCAACGCCGCCACAACGAGGTGCAACAGCTATGCCCATCGCGATCAACACCGAGCACAACGACCTGGCAGATTCCGTCCGGTCCCTGGTGGCGCGGGTAGCGCCGTCGGAGGTGCTGCACGAAGCCCTCGAGACGCCGGTCCCCAACCCCCCGCCCTACTGGAAGGCCGCCGCGGAACAGGGCCTGCAGGGTGTACACCTGGCGGAATCCGTTGGCGGGCAGGGCTTCGGTCTCCTCGAGTTGGCGATCGTCGTCGCGGAATTCGGCTACGGCGCGGTGCCCGGTCCGTTCGTTCCCTCGGCGATAGCCAGTGCGCTGGTCGCCGCCCACGATCCCGATACCAAGCTGCTCAACGACCTGGCATCGGGCGACGTCATCGCGACCTATGCGATCGACTCCGGGTTGACCGCCACCAGGCAGGGCGATGAGCTGGTCATTCGCGGTGAGGTGCGCGCCGTACCCGCGGCCGCGCAGGCGACGGTGCTGGTACTGCCGGTGGCGATCGACAGCGGCGTGGAATGGGTGCTGCTCGACGCCGGGTCGTTGGAGATCGAGCCGGTCGAGAGCGTGGATCCGCTTCGCCCGCTGGCCGATGTGCGCGCCAACGCCGTCGAGGTCGGCGACGATCGCGTGCTGAGCAACCTGAGCCGCACCCATGCGCGCGTCGTCATCTCGACCCTGCTCGCCGCGGAGTGCGTCGGCGTCGCACGGTGGGCGACCGACACCGCGACCGCGTACGCCAAGATCCGCGAGCAGTTCGGCCGGCCGATCGGCCAGTTCCAGGCCATCAAGCACAAGTGTGCCGAGATGATCGCCGACACCGAGCGGGCGACCGCCGCGGTGTGGGACGCGGCGCGCGCCATCGACGAACACAGCCAGAACCCCACGGATGACACGGCTTTCGAGTTCGCCGCCGCGGTCGCCGCCACATTGGCGCCCGCCGCCGTGCTGCACGCCACGCAGGACTGCATCCAGGTGCACGGCGGGATCGGCTTCACCTGGGAGCACGACACCAACGTCTACTACCGCCGCGCCCTACTGCTCACGGCGTGCTTCGGCCGCACCAGCGAGTACCCACAGCAGGTGGTCGACATCGCGACCAGTAGCGGCATGCGTGACATCGACATCGACCTCGACCCCGATACCGAGAAGCTGCGCGACGAGATCCGCGCGGAAGTGGCAGCGCTCAAGGCGATTCCGAGCGCAGAGCGCACCACCGCCATCGCTGAGGGCGGCTGGGTGGTACCTCACCTGCCCAAGCCGTGGGGACGCGCCGCCAGTCCCATCGAGCAGATCATCATCGCCCAGGAGTTCAGCGCAGGCCGGGTCCGCAGGCCGGCGATGGGCATCGCGGCATGGCTCATCCCGTCGGTTGTCGCGTTCGGTACCGAGGAGCAGCAGCAGCGCTTCCTGCCTCCGACGCTGCGCGGCGAGATGATCTGGTGTCAGCTGTTTTCCGAGCCCGGCGCCGGTTCCGACCTTGCCAGCCTGACCACCAAGGCGACCAAGGTCGACGGGGGCTGGCGGATCACCGGACAGAAGATCTGGACCACGGGCGCGCAGGTGTCGCAGTGGGGCATGCTGCTGGCCCGCACGGATCCCAGCGCGCCGAAACACAATGGCATCACCTACTTCCTGCTCGACATGAACAGTGACGGCGTGGAAGTGAAACCGCTGCGCGAGTTGACCGGCAACGCGATGTTCAACACGGTGTTCATCGACGACGTCTTCGTTCCCGACGACATGGTCCTCGGCGAGGTGAATCGCGGTTGGGAGG
>CAZOIX010000027.1:5217-7143 GCA_964579685.1 uncultured Mycobacterium sp. | reverse complement strand
TCGGCAGCACCGAACCACCGTTTCTGCCCAACCGGCACGGCTTCGTCGATTTCGTCCGCGACGGCCAGTTCGATCAGGTCGGGAAGAACCAGGCCGGGCATCTCATCGCGGAAGGGCACGCCGCGAAGGTGCTCAACATGAGGTCGACCCTGCTGACGCTGGCCGGCGGCGATCCGATGCCCGCGGCGGCCATCTCCAAACTGCTGTCGATGCGCACGGGCCAGCGCTATGCCGAGTTCGCGGTGTCGTCGTTCGGCACCGACGGCGCGGTCGGCGCCCCCGACACACCGCAGGGCAAGTGGGCCGAGTTCCTGTTGGCCAGCCGTGCGACCACCATTTATGGCGGTACGTCGGAGGTGCAGCTCAACATCATCGCCGAGCGGTTGCTCGGGCTACCCCGCGATCCGTAGGAATCCACGAGTTTCGCGTCTACTATTGAAATAGGTGTTCGCCTACTTCAGTTGGTGATGTGTATGCACGTTCTCAAGAAGCGAATAGTTCCGACGGTGCTCACGGGAGCGGCCGCGCTGGCATTTCTCGTCACGCCCACGCTGCTGTCGGATTCGGACGGAGCCGGAGTTTCGCGAGTCGACGCAGTGCCTTGCTACATGGGCACGACCTTCCCGAACCCATGGGGCCGCAGTTGCACCATTCCCGGGCCGACCCACAAGATCCGGGGATCCGCACCCGATGCCAACGCGATCATCGCGTGCCGCGGCATCCCGGGATGCCTGTCCTGGTACGTCAACAACCCCTGGTAGTTTCGCCACCCGCACACGCGGGGACCCTTTGGTCATGACCAACGACGTCGAGAAGCGCTACGACCGGCCCCGCACCTTTCGCGCTGCCGCCATGTACGTCGGTGCGGTCGTGGTGGTCGCGGCCATCGTCTTCGCGATATACGGACTGACCGCGCGTGACTCGGTCCTGGTGGCCTCGCTGGTACCCGTCACCCTGTTCGTGGGCGGGGTCGGTGCGTTCGTCCGGACCTACCGCGAGTGGAAAGCCAACGGCGCATGGCCGGCGTGGCAAGGCGCGGGCTGGTTCCTGTTGACGTTGATGCTGGTGTGTCTGGCGATCCCCGGTGCCGCGATGTCGGCGACCTAGGGATCAGGAGGCCTCAACACGGCGCTTCAGCGCGACCAAAGTGGCGTCGATGATGGCTGACTCGACGCGGGACCGGATGCACGGTGGCAACCACAGCCCGATACCCACTTCGAGGCTGTAGACGACAGTCGTGCCGGTTCCCGTGGGGATCAGGCGGTATCGCCCGTTTTCCTTCTTCAGGATCCGTCCCTGTAGCAGTCGCCAGCTGACACTGTGGTCGTCACCCCACCGATATTCGAGCACGAACTCGTCGGTGAGCGGTCCGTAGCGTTCCCGCCAGCGGGCCAACACCGGGCGTGCCCGGTCGTCGCATTCGAGCACCTGCACCGAGTCGGCGGGCGACCAGTCGAGCATTCCCGGCAGATCGGCAAGGACGGTGCTGATCTCGGCCGCCGACGCCGCGATCGTCGTCTGTCCGGTCGCCACCTAGTGCGCCGCCCACACATCTTCCAGGTAGCGATTGGTGGCGCGCATTTCCTCCAACCAGGCCACACCTTGCTCCGAAGTCACCCCGTAGCGCTGGTGATAGATCTCTCCGAAAGCATCGCGCAGGGCCGGGGCCACCGTGCCGGCTCCGCCACAGACGTAGGTGACGCCGCCTTGTGCGACAAGGTCGAGAACCTCGTCGGCGTTGGCGCGCACGGCCGCCTGGACATAACCACCGGTTCCGTCCCGCACATGGGAGTAGGCCGTGATGATCTTGACCACTCCATCGGCCTCGAACTGCCGGATTTCATCTTCGTAAATGAAATCCGAATCCGGTAACCGGCACCCGTAGATCAACAGTGCCGGACCGAGTTTGGCCCCGGCACCCTGAGC
>CAZOIX010000027.1:0-5207 GCA_964579685.1 uncultured Mycobacterium sp. | reverse complement strand
TGAGCCGCCCGTTCCTGCAGAAAGCCGCGGAATGGCGACAACCCGGTCCCCGTCGCAATCATGATCATCGGCGTGGCCGGATCGTCGGGTACGTAGAACGGCAGTCCGGGTGGGCGAATAAAGCCGGGCACCATCGTGCCCGGTTCGGCGCGTGCCAGGAAATTCGAGGACGTTCCGAGATAGACCCCGTTGCCGTTGCGAGCCGGCGCCGCAAGAGCGCCGACCGTGATGCTGCACCGATCCGGGTGGACGGCAGGAGAAGAAGAAATCGAGTAGTAGCGAGGCGCCAATCCGGGAAGCAGTTCTAGGCAGGTGTTCAGCGGCACATCGATGGATCGGTAGCGCTGCACCATATCGAGCAACGACACTCTCTTGAACAGAATTTCCTCACGGTACTTGGCCACGTTCTGTTCGCCATCTTCGGCAAGACGTGCAAGTTCTTCCTGTTCGGTTGGGTCGGTTGCGAATTCGGCCAAGGTCCGAATGTGGGCTCGCGTCACCGGAGCCTGCAATTCGACACGAGCAGCAAGCAGCTCGGAGACGACGAACGGTGTGTCCAACGGAAGGTGGCTGGGCGCAGCGGTATTGGCGCGGATGTTCACCAATTCGTCGAGGTCGAGTTCGGCCAGCGCGGCGGCCCGCCCGATCAGTTCGGCGGCGTTGCGTGGCAGCAGCGCGATGTGGTCGCCGGTTCGATAGGTGGTACCGCTCGGCAACTCGAACTCGATGTGGCGGGTGGACCTTCCGATGGGTCCGCTCTGTACAACCCTGTCGAGCAACTCTCGGTTCTCGACCATTCGATACGCCGTTGCATCCAGGGAAGAGAAGAACGACGCGTGCAGGCGTTGCCCCGTAGCGGTGATCTCGTAGCGATTCATATCGGTGGAGATCTCGGCCTGTGGCGCAAGTCCGAGCGCATCCCCGGCCTGACTCCAGAACGTCGCGTACCAATCGCGGAACATGCCGTCGAAATCATCGGAAGCATCGGCCACGCCACGTTTCGCGAAGCGGGTGGCTCCCGCCGCCGCCAGCATCGCATCGATCTCCCCAGGCACCTTCTGGAAGGTCGACGCCCACACCCGGTCCCCGGACCCGAAGACGGTGTAGGTGACTCCCGCCAGGGCGTCGGGCGCGAGTCCGGCGCCGAGCCACCGATGGAAGTCGGTGGCGTTGTCAGGCGGGTTGCCGTTATAGGACGACGTGCAGATCACGACGAGCCCGTCGCGGGGTAATGCGTCGACGTAGTCGTTGAGTGCGCCTTGAATGACGGAGAAGCCGCGCGCGCGGGCGTCTTCGGAGATTTCGGTCGCGATCCGCTCGGATGTGCCCAGATTGGAGCCGAAGAGCACCAGCAGTTGGTTGCCGGCCCCGTAGTCGGACACGACGCGTTTAGGCGCGACGACGTCGACCGGCGCCGCTGCGGGCGTTGCGGCCCGCGGGCCGGCGATGACCGCCGCCTCGCGTCCCTCGCGGGGCGCAACGGTGATGGTCAGATTGGTGGGCTTGATCGAGAAGAAGTCCTTGATGTCGAGCTGGTAGTCGAACGAGTCGCGCAGTGTGAAGCGCTGAAGGATCAGCCCGAGCAACAGCTGGGATTCGTAGAACGAGAAGTGCCTTCCGATGCATGCCCGCTGACCGCTGCCGAACGGCATGAATGCCCACGCCGGGCGGGATGCCTCGAGCTTGGGAGTGAACCGGTCCGGGTCGAAGGTCTCGGGATCGGGAAAGATCGCCGGATCGCGGTGGAGTTGTGGGGTCAGTAGCAGGATCGCCTGCCCCTTCTTGATCCGGTACCTGCCGCCGAGCACCTCGTCGGCCAGCGGACGCACCTGGAACCCGGCGCCCACGGGCCACAGCCGCAGCGCCTCTTTCATGCACTGCAACAGGTACTGCAGTTTGGGAATCTGTGTCTCGTTGGGCAGCACCGACAGGTCGTCGCCGAAGACCTCGTCAACCTCGGCATAGCACTTGGCCAGCACGTCAGGGTTCTTCAGCAGGTGGTAGACGGTCCACATCAGCATCCCGCTGGTGGTGTCGTAGCCCGCAGCGAGGAAGGTGAGCATCTGCTGGCGGATGTTGAGCCGGTCCAGCTTCTGGCCGCTGTCCTTGTCCGGCTGGGTCAGCATCAGGTCCAGCACGTCACCGTTCTTGCCGACGTCGGCGCTGCGAATCCGGTCCTCGATGATCGTGTCGGCCAGATTGTTGAGGAAGCTGACATGTTCCTTGTACTTGCTGCGGCCCTTGATCGCTTCGTAGACGTCCTGGCCGGGCAGTCGACTCGGCCTGTTGACGCACTCTGCGATGGCCTCTTCCAGCGCCGTCACGATCGGTGGCATGTCTTGGCGGTAGAAGGAGCCCGGCCGGTAGCTGAAGCAAACCAGGCAGATGGTGTCGAACGTCAGCTTCGTCATGTCGGCGACGATGTCGACCGGATCGCCCGGGTTCAACCGTGCCCACTTCATCACCAACTGGTCGGCGATGTCGGCCATCTTCTCGGTGTAGCCCTTGATCGCCTGGGGAGCGAAGGCCGGCAGCAAGATGTTGTGCGCCTTCTTCCAAGCCGGTTCCTGAGTCCATGAGCTGAAGATGGCGTCGCCCACGACTTCCCGCATGGCGACCAGCTCGGGTGCGACGTTCTTCTCGAACCGGGTTTCGTCCAGACACTCTGCGGCGATGTCGCCGCCGGAGACGACAATCATGTCCTGGCCGGGGGCGACCAGGCTGTAGATCGGGCCGAGTTCGACGGCCAGGTCCATCAGGCTGCGCGTCGGATGGTCGGCGTCGAGATGGAGCGCGTCACCCAGAATGGGAACCCTGTTCTTCGGTCGGGGCAGCTCCTCATCGGTGTTCTGAATGGTCATCGCCCTCGCCCGAGTCCAGCGGTGGTTGTCACGGCCACGATCGCGGCGCCGGGCCTGCCGGTGGCGGAGGTACGGCGAGGTTGGCGCCTGGGATCGCGGAGTTCTGCAGCGCCGCCATGCACAGGCCCAACCTGCCCGGCAGGCATGTGCCGCCGGTGCCGCTGATCCCCAGCGTGGTCTGGGCCTGCGACCAACACATCCCGGTGCGGGGATCGTTGACCTGCCCGGCACTGCAGGCCGCATGCGCCACTGGCGTAGCTACCAGGGCCGAGAACATCAGTGCCGCAGCGCAAATCGATGCGAGTACGACACCCGGAATTGTGAGTCGGGTTTTCATGTTTTGGGTCTCCGTCGCAAAACAGGGTCTACATCATGGGTTTCAAGACAATTGGGCATCCAACTACACCGGCGGGGTGATCTTCGTCTGCTCATCGATCACCTTGACCGCATCGAGGATCACATCCTGCTGGCCATCCAGAGCGTCAGCATTGAGCTGCAGCGCGAACAGCGCATCCTTGCCCGGAACCACCACGGTCTTCTGCGCGGCAACGCGCTTCTTCCCCTCGTTCATGTACGTGCCGGCATACTGCACGGCGTCGAAGCCCGACAACGAACTCTTCTCCGGCTCACCAATCGGGGAGAACTCCGGCATCGCCTGCAATTGGCTCGGCGCCAACTCCAGCACCGTGGCCGGATCAACATCACCAGTCAGCTGCACCGCGATGGCGTACATGGTGGGTGGGTCGCTGGGATCGGCCGGTTTGTCATACACGATCGCCCCGTATGCCCACTCCGGGGTCATCTCCCCCGCCGGGCTCCACCCCGGCGGGAAGGGGAAATCGAAACTCGGTGTGCCGGGTTGATCAGGTTTGATCGGTACCTCGGCAATGTTGTTCTTCGTGATGTAGTCGTTGATCGTCATCTCGGCCGACGCCGGCGTGGCCGATGGGGACACCACCCACGGTGATGAACTGGCTGACGAACTCGCCGACGAGGTCTGCGTCGCGCTCTGTGAACCACAGCCGGCCAACACGAGGCTCAACCCAACAACACTCACGCTCGCGGCAGCTACCGACATCACGTTTTTCATCGAGTCGCCTCCTCCTTTCCGATCAACAGGGGTTGCTAGAATCGCCAGTCGACGACGACGCCGCAAACAGTACACCGTATTAAAACAGGCCGCATGAGATTCGGATACGCACGGTGGGTAGGCGTTTCCACCGAGCCGAGCGAAGCGCCCCTTGCCAAAACAGGTCGACCACGACGAACGCCGCCGCGAAATCACCGCGGCGATGTGGCGGATACTCCTGCGTGACGGTATGGCGGCGGTAACGGTTCGCGCCCTTGCCGCAGAAGCCGGCTGGTCAGTGGGCGCACTTCGGTACTACTACCAGTCCCAGGACGATCTGATTCTGTTTGCGACGGGCGAGATGCTGACCACCATCACCCAACGTATACAAGCCCTCGACCTGGACAGCCGCGACAGCGGTGTTCTGCAACAAGCCATCGAAGAGATGCTCCCCCTCGACCGGCAACGCAAGGCGGAGGCGCAGGTGTGGTTCGCCCTGCTGACACGCCGCGTCGCCAGTCCGCATGTGGCCGCCGAAGCCAACGAGCTCGACCTGATCGTCCGCGATGCGGTACACCAGGTGCTCGGGAAACTGGACACTGCCAATCTCCTGTCGGAGAGGCGTGACATCGAGGTCGAAGCTGTCCGCTTGCACGCCCTGATCGACGGCCTGGCGCTGCACGCACTTTCCGAACCGCCACTGGACTCACCCACGGCGATACGCGCTGCGATCAGCGCCCACCTCCGAGACCTTGGGAACTAATCCTCGGCGTCGACTCAGTCCACGTTCATGTCGCGGAGTTCGCGCTTGAGGATCTTGCCGGTCGGATTGCGCGGCAACTCGTCGAGGAAGATGACCTCGCGGGGCACCTTGTAGCGGGCCAGGTTCTCCCGGACATACGCCTTGATGGCGTCCTCGTCGATGGAGGCGCCGTCGGTCTTGACGACGAAGCAGCGCAGGCGATGGCCCCATTCGGGGTCCTCGACACCGAGCGCGGTGGCTTCGACGACCTCCGGATGGCCGCTGACCAGATCCTCGATCTCGGCGGGGAACACGTTCTCGCCGCCCGACACGATCATCTCGTCGTCGCGACCGCTCACGTACAGGAGATCGTGCTCATCAAAATATCCGACGTCGCCGGACGACATCAACCCGTCGATGATCTGCTTGTGCCCGCCACCGGTGTAGCCCTCGAAGGGAAACGTGTTGCCCACGAAGATGCGGCCCACCTCGCCGCGGGGCAGTTCGGCGCCGTTGTCGTCCAGGATCTTGACCT